>DASWRT010000480.1:0-6453 GCA_036403035.1 Allostellaceae bacterium
CGCCGTGAGCCTGCGCGACCTCGGGCCGGCGATGGCGCCGCTCAACGCCTTCCTGACGATCATGGGGATCGAGACGCTGGCGCTGCGCATGGAGCGGCACGTCGCCAATGCGCAGAAGGTGGCGGAGTTCCTGGAGGCGCACCCGGCGGTGAGCTGGGTCAACTATGCCGGGCTGCCGTCGAACCGCTACCACGCGCTCGCCAAGAAGTACCTGCCGAAAGGGCCGGGCTCGGTCTTCACCTTCGGCCTCAAGGGCGGCTACGAGGCGGGCGTCAAGCTGGTCGAGGGCTGCGAACTGCTGTCGCACGTCGCGAACCTCGGCGACACGCGGTCGCTGATCCTGCACCCGGCCTCGACGACGCACCGCCAGCTCACCGAAGCGCAGCAGATCGCGGCGGGCGCCGGCCCCGACGTGGTCCGGCTCTCGATTGGGCTGGAGAGCATCGGCGACATTATCGCCGACCTCGACCGCGCGCTCAGCGCGGCGACGCCGCGGCGAGCGGCGGCGGAGTAAAAGGCAGCGCGCCGCGGATACTCACGTTATCGGTCGACGCGTAGTAAAATAAAAACATCCGAACCACCAATACACCAAGAAGGTTTTTGAGCGCGCAGGGCTCTTCAATCTTCTTGGTGTCTTTGTGTCTTGGTGGTTCAAACGTTTTTCTTGTCGGCGACGACATGCGACTTCGATGGGATGGGTGCTATCCTGCGCCGTCCTCGTTCGAGATCTCGATCAGGTTGCCGTCGGGGTCGCGGAGATAGATCGAGAGCAGCGGGCCGGTCGCGCCGGTCCGCGGCACCGGTCCTTCCTCGATCGTGATGCCGCCGAGCGACTCGATATGCCGCCGCACCGCGTCGAGCGGCGTCGCGGTGATGAAGCACAGATCGGCCGAGCCGGGCGTCGCGATGCGCGCCTTCGGCTCGAACTCCCGGCCGGCCAAATGGAGGTTGATTTTCTGCCGGCCGAAGCCGAGCGCGGTCCGCTCGCCGCCGCCGGCTGCGAACGTCACGCGGCGCATGCCCAGCGCCCGCTCGTAGAAGGCGCAGGCCGCGTCGATGTCGCGAACCGTCAGGACGAGGTGATCGAGCCGGTCGATCACCACCGGGCTTCCGGTCACGGCGCTGCTCCTCACTCTGCGGGCTGCACGACGGCGTCGGTGGCGGCGGCGCGGCGGCTCGCTTCGCGCGGCAGGAAGATCGCCGCGGCGACGATCGCGGTCGCGACCGCGGCGAGCACGGCGAAGAGCCAGAAGAAGCTGCCGGTACCGTCGTGGACGAAGCCGACGAGCGGGACCGCGGCGCTGCTGACACCGAGCGCGAGGACGAATTTCGCGCCGTAGGCGGTGGCGCGCCACTTCGCCGGCGTATAGCGGGCGAGCAGGCTGTTCTCCGCGGGAGTCGCGCAGATCCCGGCGAGCTGGATCGCGGTGACCAGCACGAGGAGCGGCACGTTGCCGGTCCCGGCGGTCAGCACGAAGAGCGGGACCTGCACGAGCCACGCGACGACGTAGACCCACTTCAGCGGGAAGCGGTCGGCGCACCAGCCGCCGACGACCTGACTGGCGCCGGTGATGACGTAGACGAGCGTGACGAAACCGCCGACCCCGAACGTGGTGCCGTCGGTCAGGTCGGTGAGGCGCTCCTGGAACAGCTTCGGCATCGCGACGGTCATCGCCTGTGCGATCAGGCCGGAGCCGAGCATCGTGACCGACAGCACGAGGAAGGCGCGCACCACGTCGGCGCGGGAGGCGTCCGGCTCCGGCCGACGGTCGACCGTCGCGGCGACCACCGTGCCGCGGCGAACGCAGAGCAGCAGCGCCACGCCGGTCAGCGCGCAGAGCACGCCGGGCACGATGAACGCTGCACGCCAGCTCACGAGATCGGTGAGCCCGCCGGCGACGAACGCCGCGCCGCCCAGGCCGATGCTGCCGAAGATGCCGTTCACCCCGAGCGCCTTGCCGCGGTTCTCGGCGTTGCGCACGAGCCAGGCGAGGCCGACGGGGTGGTAGATCGAGCCGAACAGGCCGACCAGACCGAGCCCGGCGGCGATGCCGAGCGGGCCGGTCGCGAACCCGGTCAGGATCGAGGCGCCGCCCATCCCGACGAAGAAGAGCACCATCATGTGCTCCGCGCTCCAGCGGTCGCCGAGCCAGCCGGCCGGCAGCGCCGCCGCGCCGAACAGTACGAGGCCGGGCAGCGAGAGCTGGAGCAGTTCGCCGTAGGTCAGGCCGTACCGCCCTTCGAGCGCCAACACGACGGTCGGGTAGAGCATCATCAGCAGATGCGAGAAGAGATGGCCGACGCTGGAAAAGAACAGCGAAAGCCGTGCCGATTGCGCGCTCATGCCACCCCGTACGCCGCACTGAAAACGGCTCTCAAGGTCGCACGCATCGGCCGTCCCTGCAACGTTACAGGGATGCTCACCTGCGCACCGCCCGCAGGCCGGCGATGCGCTCGACGCATCGTTTCGCACGTCCGCCGTCAGGAAATCAGCCGGTTACGCGACGGGTCTTAGGCGTGGAGGTCGGTTACGAGTCCCGTCTTCTTTTCCGTGTTCCGCTGGATCGAGTCTTTGATTTCCTTCTGAATCTCATCCTCGATCGCCTTGCGCTTCTCCGGGCTCATGGCCTTCAGATCGTCTTCGGTGAGTCCGTGCGCTCTGAGATAGGCATCCCGAATCCTTTCGGCTGGAGACATTCTTGCGAACTTCAGGAAGTCGTTCTTGACCTGATCGCTCGCAGCCGATGCATTTTGGCCGGAGGGCTGAGTGGGCGATGCCGGTCTTTGGAATGCATACCCCGCCACCCCCGCAGCGGAAGTCCCGATCGCCGTGATCGACATGTCCAGCCTCCAGTGTCGCGTGCGGTCCCGCAGGTGACGGTGGTCCAGGGGCGCGATTCCCGAGACCCTGCCGCCGCGCGGAGATACGCACCTGGGGAGCCGCAACTGATGTGCCAGAGGCAAGATCCTGATTTTGCGCGGAAATCGCAGTCCGGATCGCCTCGCTGAACCCGCTGGCCGGCAAGATCTTCCTGGGAAGAATCTGCCTGTGTCGCGTCTTGCTAATCAGCGACTTCGCCTGCGATCCAATCGAGAAATGCAGGGTTGCCGCCGCGGATCGGCAGCGCGACGATGCAGGGCAGATCGTAGGGGTGGAGCGCCCGGACGCGGGCGGTCAGGGCGTCCAGCCTGTCCTCGGTGGTCTTGAGGATCAGCACCGTCTCGGAATCCTGGCGCACTTCCCCTTCCCACCGGTAGATCGAGGTCATTCCGGGGATCACGTTGGCGCAGGCCGCGAGCCGTTCGCCGACGATCGCGGCGCCGATCGACGTCGCATCCTCCGGCGTCGCGGCGGTAATGTAGACGAGGATCGCGGCCATCGCGTTCTCTCCTTCCGGTTGAGCGGCAGCGTTGCCAGGAGCGCGGTGCGGTCGCTACGATGGCGCCGCGCTCTTTTCGGGACGACACAAGATGGACGACCTGTCGCCGCTCGCCAACACCACAGCCGAGATTTCCGCTTCGGAGCCGACGCTCGCCGAGCGTGCGTGGCTGCGCCGCGGCCTCGCTCAGCCGGGGGGCAAGCTGCCGCTCTTCGACGAGAACGGCCAGAACGTCGACGCTGCGCTGGTCCGCGCCTGCATCGAACGCGGCTGGGCCGAGCCCTGGTTCTCGAACCCGCTGAAGCCGGACTGGCTCGTCTGCAAGCTGACCGATGCCGGGCGGAGCGCCGTGGCGGCGACGGAAGGTTGAGAGCGCCGACCATATCGGCTGTGGTCTGCGCTACGACGCGGTCCGCCCGGTTCCCGGTTGCAGCGCCGCCATAAACGAAAGCGGCGCCCGAAGGCGCCGCTCGTCTCGTCTTTCCGGTAATCCTTTCTACGCAGCCTTGCGGCGGCGAACCACGCCGAGGCCGAGAAGGCCGGCGCCGAGCAGCGCCAGCGACGCCGGCTCCGGAATGGGCGACGAGCTGTAGGCGAGATCGTCGACCTCGAACGCGAACTGGGAGCTGCTGAGCACCACCTTGTCGTACGGCGCGGTGAAGAAGACGTTCACGTAGTAGGTGCCGTTGTAACCCTGGTCGCCGGTCGCGTTGCCGATCTGCGAGCCGGTGAGGCTGCCGACCAAGTTGCCGCCCTTATAGAAGGACAGCGTGTTGTAGGTATCGACCGAGCCCCAGCGGATGCCGAAATAGTACTGCAGGGAATTGAACTTAACATCCACCGCCCCGATGCCGGTGGTGAGGTACTTGGTCGTGTCGGGCCCGCCAAGCAGGTACGGCGCCGCATACTGTCCGGACGATGACCCCTGGACGATGCCGGCCGGACCGCTCAGCGTGCTGAAGGTCAGCGGATTCGGCGGCTGCACCGTGTCGAAGTCGATCACGGTGACGCTCGGCACGCTCGGCGCACCGCCGAGCTGCGAGTTGTAGGTGAAAGGAGCGGCCTGCGCAGCGGCAGCCAGCGAGACCGAGGCTATACCGGCGAGCAAAGCCGCCTTCAGCGAAATGTTCATGCTTTCAAACCTTAACTCAGATCATCGATGCCTCCTTAAACGCAAGGCCTGTGCCAGAGATTTAAGTGTTTGTTTATAAAAATTTTTCTTGGTTAACACCGATGGGGTTGTAAGAAATTTCGACGCCAAAAGCGTTAATGAGGGCGGTTGCGCACGACATTGACGGCCGTGCCGTGCTGCGGCCTCACCCCGGCGTGACGACCGCGCGGACCGAGACGCGCGGCGTCTCTGAACCGGCGACCGCGAACTCGCAGGCGGCGCCGAGCGACCGCTCGGCCAGCCGGACGAATGAAGCAGTCGCCTCCTCGACCCGGCTCGCCGCGTCCGGCCCCAGGGACTGGATCACGACGACGGCGTTGTCCGTCTCCGCGGTGATCCGGGTGCGCGCGTCCTGACGCCAGGACCAGCGGCGGCACAGCACGTGCCGGGTGTCCGTGTAAACGACTTCGCCCGCAGCCGGCGGGTCGTTGGCGCCGGACGGATCTCCAGCGAGGTCCAGGAACGTGTCGTCGGGCCGGCCGTAGCGGAACGCGAGAGGCGGCGCGACTCGGGCGAGATCGTCGCAGCCGACCGGCACCTCGAACCGAACCGAGATGGCGTTGTAGAGATCGACGAGCGGATGGATCCGCGGCAGTCCGTCGCCGCCGCGAATCCGGCGCAGCAGCGCCTCGCAGGCATTGCGATAGCTCGTCTTCTTCGAGCCGAAGGCGCGATAGGCGGCGCGCCATGCCGCCATCGTCGGGAGGTCGCCGGCATTCTCGACTCCGGCCAGCATTGCCGCCGCCCAGGTCTCGGTTTCGGCGACGAACGCGGCGATGGCGCCGTCCCGGTCGGTGCGCAGCGCTCCGCCGAGCACCGTCCCGAATGCGACCCGATACTCCGGAAAGCGCGGCAGGATCTCGGAAATGTCCAAGGTGATGCGGCCCTGCGCCGCCGCCGGGATCTCGGACCGGCTCATGCCGCTGCCGCCACAGAGAGAGCGGCGAGACGCCGCCGCTTTGCGCGAATCGTCCGACGAGTGATATGCGTCACTGCCCACGGCAAGCTGCGGGGATAGAAAGCGATGCGCAGCCCATCGGGCGTTCGACCCTCCATCCCGGCGCCGCATCGCACCGTCCGCCTTCCGGTGGAAACGGGCTGATGCGACCGGAGTGGCAAGGATCGTTGCCCGGCGGCAACAGTGCGACGGATTTGCATCTCAGACGATGTCCTGGCTAGCGGATTCGGATAAGCTTAGTTGCGCTCTGGCGAGGCTCCCAATGTACCGTATTTCGTCCGCATCCGTCGCATGCGCCGTCTCCGTCCTGCTGGCTCTCGACGCATCCGCGGTTTCCGCTGCCGAGCCGTCTCCGACCTACCACGCCCCGGTCGAGCCGGCGGTGATGGTGGCGCCGAAGCTGCCGGATATCGGCGAAGAGATGACGATCGCGGACCTCATACAACCGGCGCGCTTCGGCTGGCCCGCACGCTTCATCTGCCGCCGCTTCGCCGGCGAAGCGAAGCCCCTGCGCGTCGTCGGCGCGAACATCGACGATCTGAACGGCAAGCTCGAAGCGATGGACGTCGCCGTCGAGGATTGCCGCGGCGGCTTCTCGATTCGCTCGCTCAAGCCGCAGCCCGGCAAGCTCGACCAGATCATCGGCAACGCGCAGTAAGATCGGAGCAAGCGACATCGGCCGGCTGGCGAACGGCCGGTCGGGCCGCTACAGGACCTCCTGTGGCGCCGCATCCGTTCAGTCGCACAGCGGGAAGCGTTCCCCTCCTCCACCGTCTGCGGCTTGCGCCAGCGCCTCATATTCCTGCGCCATTTCGCTGAGCGTTAGATAGATGGCGAGGGATTTCGCCGTCGCGGCATGCTCGCGGCATTGACGGGCGCGGTTGCGGTATTCCTCCGGGCGGCCTTGCTGGGGAGTGTCGTGAATCACGTCGGCGCCGCCTTCG
>DASWRT010000481.1:0-42629 GCA_036403035.1 Allostellaceae bacterium
TGGCAGTCGGGGCAGACCGCTTCGCCGGTACCGACCGCGCCCGGCGGCGCCTCGTCGCCCGGACTCATCGTCGTGGTCTCGTCAGCCCCACCGCCCTGCTTGTCTTGTCCTGCCATGATTCCTCCCGTACCGATTGCCGTCGTCGCGACGAGCGCTCATTCGGTACAACGACGGTCGGCGCGGGAGGTTGCTCCGGGGTGCGGGGCAAGCGGCGTCAGGTCGTGGCGGCAGGCTCGCCTGCGGCGCGATCCTCCTTGGCCGCGGGCGCGGGAGCCGCGGTTGCTGCGGCGGCACCGCTGCCGGGCGTAAACGGCACGATCTCGGCCGGCGGGCCTTTCTGGCGCAGCATCGCGATGATGCGGCCCAGCGTCGCGCGCAGTTCGGCGCGCGGCACGACGATGTCGACGACGCCGTGCTCCAGCAGGTACTCCGAGCGCTGGAAGCCCTCGGGCAGCTTCTCGCGGATCGTCTCCTCGATGACGCGCGCCCCGGCGAAGCCGATCACCGCGCCGGGCTCGGCCAGGGTGATGTCGCCGAGCATCGCGAAGGACGCGGAGACGCCGCCGGTGGTCGGATCGGTCAGCACGACGAGGTAGGGCAGCCCGAACGCCTTCACTTCCTCGACCGCGATCGTCGTGCGCGGCATCTGCATCAGCGACAGGATGCCTTCCTGCATGCGCGCGCCGCCCGACGCCGGGACGACGATCAGCGCCGCCTCCTGCATCACGGCGAGGCGGGCCGCCGCGAGCAGCCCCTCGCCGACCGCAATGCCCATCGAGCCGCCCATGAAGTCGAAGTCGAAGGCCGCGACAACAGCCGGATGTCCGCCGAGCCGGCCGTGCGCGACGGCGATGGCGTCGCTGCCCGAGCCGCGCCGCGCCTGGGTCTCCTTCAGGCGCTCGGCGTAGCGCTTGCGGTCGCGGAACTTCAACGGGTCGACGACGGCCGGCGGCAGCTCGATGCGGGTGTACTGGCCGTCGTCGAACATCATGTCGAGCCGGCGCTTCGCATCGAGCCGCATGTGGTGGCCGCAGACATGGCAGACGTTGAGGTTCGCCTCCAGCTCGCGGTGAAACAGCATCTGCTCGCAGCGCGGGCACTTGTGCCAAAGATTGTCCGGCACGTCTTTCTTGGTGACGACGGCCCTGATCTTCGGCAGGACGAAGTTGGTCAGCCAGCTCACGATGCACCCGTTCCGCTTGTTTCCGCCGCTTCAATAGCACCGGAACCCCGCCGCGCGCCACGGACGCCTGCCGCGAGCGCGCGGACGTCGGCGAGCACCGCGTCGACCAGTCCGGGACGCGCCCGCCCGTCCGCGTCGAGATTGTCCGCGAGGCGCTGGACGAGCGCCGAGCCGACCACCGCCGCGTCGGCGACGCGGGCGATTGCGGCCGCCTGCTCGGGCGTCCTGATGCCGAACCCCACCGCGATCGGCAGATCGGTCGCCGCGCGCAGCCGCGCCACCGCCTCGGCCACCGCCTCGGTCGAAGGCGAGCGCGTGCCGGTGATGCCGGCGATCGAGACGTAATAGACGAACCCGCCGGCCCGCCGCAGCACGACCGGCAACCGGGCGCCGATCGTCGTCGGCGTCGCCAGCCGCACGAAATCGAGGCCGGCCGCCTGCGCCGGGATGCACAGCTCCTCGTCCTCCTCGGGCGGCAGGTCGACGACGATCAGGCCGTCCACCCCGGCGGCTCGCGCGTCGGCGACGAAGGCGGGCACGCCGTAGCGATAGATCGGGTTATAGTAGCCCATCAGCACGATCGGCGTCTCGACGTCGCCGCTGCGCTCGCGGAACGCGCGGACCAGCGCCAGCGTGCCGCGCAGCGTCATGCCCGCCTCGATCGCCCGCAGCCCCGCCGCCTGGATCGCCGGGCCGTCGGCCATCGGGTCGGAGAAGGGCATGCCGATCTCGATCACGTCGGCGCCGGCCGCCGGCAGCCCGGCGAGGAGCCGCGCGAACGTCTCGGCGTCGGGATCGCCGGCGGTGAAATAGGTCACGAGGCCGGCGCGGCCCTGCGCGCGGAGCGCGGCGAAGCGGCGCGCGAGGCGGCCGCTTGCGGAGAAATCGGCCGTGGCGGCGGCGCTCACATCGTCACCTTGAGCGCGTCCGCGACGGTGAAGATGTCCTTGTCGCCGCGGCCGCAGAGATTCATCACCAGCAGATGATCGGCCGGCAATCCCGGCGCGACCTTCGCGACGTGCGCCAGGGCGTGCGACGGCTCCAGCGCCGGCAGGATGCCTTCCTGCCGCGCGCAGAGCTGGAACGCGTCGAGCGCCTCGCGGTCGGTGATCGAGACGTAGTCGACGCGCCCGATGTCGTGCAGCCAGGAATGCTCCGGCCCGATGCCGGGATAGTCGAGCCCGGCCGAGATCGAGTGCGCGTCGATGATCTGACCGTCCTCGTCCTGAAGCAGGTAAGTGCGGTTGCCGTGCAGCACGCCCGGCTCCCCGCCAGTCAGCGAGGCCGCGTGCTTGCCGGTCTCGACGCCGTGCCCCGCCGCCTCGACGCCGATCATGCGCACGGACGGATCGTCGAGGAACGGGTGGAACAGACCCATCGCGTTCGAGCCGCCGCCGATCGCCGCGACCAGCGTGTCGGGCAGGCGCCCCTCGGCCTTGTGGAGCTGCTCGCGCACCTCGTTGCCGATCACCGACTGGAAGTCGCGAACCATCGCCGGGTAGGGGTGCGGGCCGGCGACCGTGCCGATCACGTAGAAGGTGTCGTCGACGTGGGCGACCCAGTCGCGCAGCGCCTCGTTCATCGCGTCCTTCAGCGTGCCGGTGCCGCTCGTCACCGGCCGCACCTCGGCGCCGAGGAGCCGCATGCGGAAGACGTTGGGCTTCTGCCGCTCGATGTCGGTGGCGCCCATGTAGACGATGCAGGACAGGCCGAACAGCGCGCAGACCGTCGCCGTCGCGACGCCGTGCTGCCCCGCGCCGGTCTCGGCGATGATCCGCCGCTTGCCCATGCGCCGCGCCAGCAGGATTTGGCCGACACAGTTGTTGATCTTGTGCTCGCCGGTATGGTTCAGCTCGTCGCGCTTCAGATAGATCTTCGCACCGCCGAAATGGCGCGTTAGGCGCTCGGCGAAATAAAGCGGGCTCGGCCGGCCGACATAGTGCTCCAGGTAATAGGCGAACTCGTCGGCGAAGGACGGATCGTGCCGCGCGGCGTCATACGCCTTCTCGACCTCCAGGATCAGCGGCATCAGCGTCTCGGCGACGAAGCGCCCGCCATAGATGCCGAAATGCCCGTGCTCGTCGGGCCCGCTTCGGTAAGTGTTGGGCTTGCTCATCTCGAACTTTCGGTACGGCTAAGAGTGTCTAACAAGACCGGTTGGACACTCTTTGCCCCGTCGCACATCACGGGCGAGGGGCGGGTTCAACAGCGAAGCGGTCGGCGGCAGCGGTTTAAAGCGTCCGCGCCACGGCCAGGAAGGCGGCGATCTTCTCCGGGTCCTTGACGCCGGGCCGGCTCTCGACGCCGGAGGAGACGTCGACCGCCGGAGCACCGGTGATCCGCACCGCCTCGGCGAGATTGTCGACGGTGAGGCCGCCGGAGAGCATCCAGGAGCGCCGCCATCGATGGCCGGCGAGCAGGCTCCAGTCGAAGGCGAGGCCGTTGCCGCCCGGCAGCGCGCCGGGGCCGCGCGGCGGCTTCGCGTCGAACAGCAGGATATCGGCCACGCCGTCATAGCGCCCGGCCAGCAGCACGTCCTCAGGGCCGGCGATCGGGATCGCCTTCATGACCGGCCGGTGATGCACGATCTTCGCGTCGGCGACGCGGTCCGGCGTCTCGCGGCCGTGGAACTGGATGATGTCGATCGCCGCGGCATGGAGCGTCGCCGCGATCGTCGCGTCGTCGGCATCGACGAAGAGACCCACCTTCTGGATGCCGGACGGCGCCAGCGCGCACAGTCCGGCGGCCTGTTCCGGCGTCACCGCCCGCGGGCTCGGCGGGTAGAAGACGAAGCCGAGATAGCGTGCGCCGCCGGCCACCGAAGCGGCGACCGCCTCTTGTGTCGAGAGGCCGCAGATCTTGACGTCGACGCTCATGGTCGTCCTTGCGGGCCCAGCCCGTCGCGGATGGCGCGGGCGGCGGCAGCCGGGTCGGGCGCCTCGGTGATCGGCCGGCCGATCACCAGATGGTCGGCGCCGGCCGCGATGGCCTCGGCCGGGGTCATCACCCGCTTCTGGTCGCCGAGCGCCGCGCCCGCCGGCCGGATGCCCGGCACGACGAGCAGGAAGCCGGGGCCGCATTCGGCGCGCAGCATCGCGACCTCGTGCGGCGAGCAGACGACGCCGTCGAGGCGGCTCTCGCGCGCCAGCAGCGCGAGCCGCCGCGCCTGGTCCGCCGCCGGCCCCGCCTGCCCGGTCGCCGCGAGATCGGCATCGTCGAGGCTGGTCAGCACGGTGACGCCGATGATTCGGGTGCGCCGCGCCGGGTCGGCGGCGGTCGCCGTCGCGGCATCCGCCGCCGCGCGCATCATCGCGGCGCCGCCCGCGCAGTGCACCGTCAGCAGATAGGGCGAGAGGAAGGAAGCGGCGCGAACCGCGCCCGCGACGGTGTTCGGGATGTCGTGCAGCTTCAGGTCGAGGAACAGGTCGGTGCCGGCGGGCAGCACCTCGGCGACGCCGCGCGGCCCGTTGGCGACGAAGAACTCAAGCCCGAGCTTGATGCCGCCGACCGCGCCGCCGCCGAGCGTCCGCGCCAGCATGGCGGCGCGAGGGACGTCCGTAGTATCGATCGCACAGAAGATGGGGTTGCGAGAGGTCGTCATCGCGCGAATTTAGGCACCCGCCCCCGCCGCCCACAAGGACGCAGCGCCGCGCGACGGGTCTAAATCGGCGTCTGCGGCAATTTCGGCGGCAAATCCCGGTGCCCCGGCGCCGATGATCGCGGCCTTCATCCCGGTTTGCCGCCGACGGTCACCGTCAATCCGGCACTGATGTCATGCGCTCGACGGCGAGCCGCGCCGCCGCGAAATCTTCGAGCGCCGTGCCGACGGACTTGAACAGCGTGATCTCGGTCGCGGCGCGGCGGCCGGGCCGCAGGTCCCGCGTCAAATCGAACAGGTCGCCGGCGATCGCGCCCGGCGTCAGCACGCCCGAGGCGAGCGGCTGGACGATGTCGCCGGCCTCCTTGCAGGCGCCCTCGCGCGTGTCGACGTAGACACGGGCGCGCCGCACAGCCTCGTCGTTCGCCTCGCGCATTCCCGGCGTGAAGCCGCCGACGAGATCGAGATGAACGCCCGGCGGCAGCCATGCGCCGTCGATCAGCGGCTCGGTCGACAGCGTCGCGCAGGAGACGACGTCGGCGCGCCGCACCGCCTCGGCGAGATCGGTCACGGCGCGGACGGCGAAGCCGGCGACCGCGAAACGCTTCGCCACGGCCTCCGCCTTCCCGGCCGAGCGGCCCCACACCGCGACCTCGCGGATCGGCCGCACCTCGGCATGCGCCGCGATCAGGTGCGGCGCCAGCGCGCCGGTGCCGACCATCACGAGACGCTCCGCGTCCGGCCGCGCGAGATAGGACGCGGCGAGCGCCGACGCGGCGGCGGTCCGGCGCACGGTCAGCGCCTGACCGTCGAGCAGCGCCCGCGGCATGCCGGTGCCGCCGTCGAGCAGCAGGTACAGGCCGGCGACCGCCGGCAAGCCGCGCGCCGCGTTGCCGGGAAAGACGCTGACGATCTTTACGCCGACCGCCTCGCCGGAACGCCAGGCCGGCATCAGCAGCAGCGTCGCATCCGGCGCGCCGGGCACGCCGATCGTATGATGGTGACGGACCGGAAGCTCGCAGCCGTCGCGGAAGGCACGGCGCAGCGCCTCGATCAGCGAGGCGTAGTCGAGCGTCTCGTGAAGCTCCGCGGCTTCGATGACCCGCACGGCGTCACGACCTCCGCTGCTTCTGCCGCCGCGGCAGCGTCAGTGGCGCGCGGGGCCGGCGGCAGCCGGCAGCCGGGCGAGCCCGCCGCCCGGCGGAATACCGGCCCCTGCCGCGGGCGTCTGCGCCGAAAGCTGCGACTGCGTCGCCGCCAGCTCGCGCTCAAGCGCGTCGACGCGCCGGCCGCGCCGCCGCGCCTCGCGCCGCCAGCGCCGGCCGCTGATCCAGGCGACCAACTCCCCGAACAGGAAGCCGACGATCGCCGCCGCGATGACGAGCAGGCACAGCCGCATCTCGAACAGCACAGGCAGCGGCCAGAACGCGACGGTGACCATATCGCGGTTCGAGATCGCGAAGATCACGACGATCACGGCCACCACGAGAGTGACCAGCCAGTAGACAACTCTCACGCGCTCACCCCGGAAATCACTGCCCGAACCATACCGCGCCATCCTACAAGGTCGCGGCGTCCGCCGGGGGCCGTAAAACTCACGGGGCGGAAAAAATCAAGTCCGGCGGGCGGCGGCGAAATGGTTTCGTGCGCTCGTCCTACTCGTCGCCGTCGGTATTCAGCCGCTCGCGCAACTGCTTACCGGTCTTGAAGAAGGGGATGTACTTCTCCTCGACGCTGACGCTGTCGCCGGTGCGGGGGTTACGGCCGACGCGGGCGCCGCGGCGTTTCACCGAGAAGGCGCCGAAGCCGCGCAGCTCTACGCGATCGCCGCGTGCGAGGGCCGTCGCGATCTCGTCGAAGATCGCCGTCACGATCATCTCGACGTCACGCTGGTACAGGTGCGGGTTACGCTCGGCAAGCCGTTGTATGAGTTCTGATTTCGTCATGGCTCCGCCACTGCATCCGCTCGCGGCCTGCGGCGTCGAGAATGGACAAAGCCTGCCAGCAAACGCAGCCGCGCGTCAAGCCGACGCGACACGCTGACACGGAAAAATCGCAAGGAACGACAAGGGTTTGGTCGGGCAGCCCGGTCTGGTATAGGGAACACTCCCCGGTAGATGAGTGGAATCCTTTATGTCCGATGCAATCGCCGCGCTGGTCGGGCGTGTCCTGATCGGTGCGATCTTCGTCAATAGCGGGTTCGGGAAGCTTACAGGTTTCGGCGGCCTCGTCGGACAGCTCGCGGCGAAAGGCCTGCCGCTGCCCTGGGTCGCGGGCGCGTTGGCCGTGTTGTTCGAGCTTGGCGGCGGGCTGGCGCTGGTGCTCGGCTTCCGCACCCGCCACGCGGCGATGGCGCTGATCCTGTTCACCATGGTCGCAACGCTGATCTATCACGATTTCTGGCATTTCACCGGGCCGGACCGGCAGCGCCAGTTCGTCAACTTCATGAAGAACGTCGCAATCGTCGGCGGCCTCGTGCTGCTGGCGTCGCGCGGCGGCGGCAGGTACGGGCTCGACCGCGGCCGGACCTGATGCGGAAGACGGATCGTCGCCGGCAGCGCGCCGCCGGTCGCAGCGGGAACGGCCGGCTCCCTCCCGCTGTCCACTCACACGAGGGCGCGCGTGGCAGCGCCCCCATCCGGTGGGAGAGAGGCAGGATGCTCAATTCGCTGCGGCGGAAGACCCGCCGCCTCGGCGCTGCTACGCTGGTCGGCGGCATCGCCCTGGTCACGGCGCTTAGCGGCGGCGCGCCGCCGGCAGCGGCTCAGCAGCAGCAGGAGCAGGAGCAGCAGCCTCCGGCGCAGGAGCGCGAAACCTTCGGCACCGACCGCGGCACGTGCGATCGCGGCGCCCTGTCGCAGGTGCTCAGCACGTCGCGCGGCAACCTGCTCGGCAGCGCGGCGGGAGCTGCCGCCGGCGGCCTTCTCGGCAGCCAGATCGGCAAGGGCGGCGGCAATACCGTGGCGACCATCGCCGGCATATTGGGCGGCGCGCTGGCCGGCGGCTATGTCGGCCGGCAGATGGAACCAGCCGACCAGGGCTGCGTCGGCCGCACCCTGGAGAACGCGCCGACCAACCAGACGGTAAGCTGGCGGAACCCCGACAAAAACACGCAATACAGCGTCACCCCGACACGGACGTTCGACGGGCATGACGGGCAGCCCTGCCGCGATTACGTCACCGAGGCCGAGATCGGCGGCAAGCACGAGCAGGACACCCGAACGGCCTGCCGGCAGCCCGACGGCACCTGGGCGATGCAGACCGCGGCGGCTGCGGCGACGGCACCGGCACCGCAGCCGCCGTCACCGCCGGCCGCCGGAAGCAGCGATCGGGTGGACCAGAACGCTGCCGCTGCCGTGCCACAACAACCGGGATATGACGGGATCGGCTCGCAAGCCGCCGTGCGCGCCGCAAGCACCGGCGGCGGGCAGGATTATTCCCGGCTGAGCGATCAGGAACTCCGCCAGCAGCTTTCGACCGTCGAAGACCAGCAGCGGCAGCTCGACATCGACCGGCGGGCGATCGAGGACGAACTCGACCACCGCAGCGGCGGCGCCCGCAGCGGCAGTCAGCGCTGACGCGGATTGCATTTGGGTTCGGAAACGCTCAACGCGGGTTCCCCCACCCCAACCCTACCCCGCAAGGGGAGAGGGACAAAAGCTGAACGGTTTCATAGTCCTCCCCCCTTGCGGAGAAGGGTCGGGGTGGGAGCCCGGCGCGATGCCGGGCGTGTCGATTCACGATCGATCGAAAATCAATCTAGCCGCAAAGAAAAGGGGCCGAGCCTCGCGGCCCGACCCCTTCCCGTCCTGTGGTCGTAAGGACGACGCTTACTTCTCGTCGCCTTCCTGTTTGCGGCGGTTGAGCGCCGCGCCGAGGATGTCGCCGAGGCTGGCGCCGGAGTCCGAGGAGCCGAACTCGGCCATCGCGGCCTTCTCCTCCTCGACCTCGCGGGCCTTGATCGACAGGGTGAGCTTGCGCGTCGCCTTGTCGATCGCCGTGACCTTCGCATCGACCTTCTCGCCCACCGCGAAGCGGTCGGGGCGCTGCTCGCTGCGGTCGCGGGACAGCTCGGACTTGCGGATGAAGCCCGGCAGCCCGTCCTGCGCCTGCACCTCGATGCCGCCGTCGGTGACCGCCGTGACCGTGCAGGTCACGACCGAGCCCTTCTTCAGCGTCGCGATGGTCGCCTCGTACGGATCGCCGGCAAGCTGCTTGATGCCGAGGCTGATCCGCTCCTTCTCGACATCGACGTCCAGCACCTTGACGCGGACGACGTCGCCCTTGCCGAAGTCGTTGATCGCCTCCTCGCCCGACTTCTCCCAGGAGATGTCGGAGAGGTGGACCATGCCGTCGATGTCGCCGGGCAGGCCGACGAACAGGCCGAACTCGGTGATGTTCTTGACCTCGCCCTCCAGCTCGCTGCCGATCGGGTGGGCCTCGACGAAGGCCTCCCACGGGTTCGCCAGCGTCTGCTTCAGGCCGAGGCTGATGCGGCGCTTCTGCGGGTCGACGTCCAGCACCATCACCTCGACCTCCTGGCTGGTCGAGACGATCTTGCCCGGATGCACGTTCTTCTTCGTCCAGCTCATCTCGGAGACGTGGACCAGCCCCTCGACGCCCGGCTCCAACTCGACGAAGGCGCCGTAGTCGGTGATGTTGGTGACGCGGCCGCGGAACTTGGCGCCGGACGGATACTTCAGCTCGACGCCCTCCCACGGATCGGCCTCGAGCTGCTTCATGCCGAGGCTGATGCGCTGCGTCTCCGGGTTGAACCGGATGACCTGGACCTTGACGGTCTGGCCGATATGCAGCGCCTCCGACGGATGGTTGATGCGGCGCCACGCGATGTCGGTGACGTGCAGCAGGCCGTCGACGCCGCCGAGATCGACGAACGCACCGTAGTCGGTAATGTTCTTGACCACGCCGGTGAGGATCTGGCCTTCCTTGAGCGACGCGACCAGCTCGGAGCGGGCCTCGGCGCGGCTCTCCTCCAGGACGGCGCGGCGCGACACGACGATGATGCCGCGCGACCGGTCCATCTAGAGGATCTGGAAGGGTTGCGGCGTGCCGAGCAGCGGGGTGATGTCGCGCACCGGGCGGATATCGACCTGACTGCCCGGCAGGAACGCGACGGCGCCGCTGAGGTCGACCGTGAAGCCGCCCTTGACGCGCCCGAAGATCACGCCCTGGACGCGCTCGTTGCCCTGGAAGTTCTTCTCAAGCAGCGTCCAGGCTTCCTCGCGGCGGGCCTTCTCGCGGCTGAGCTGAGCCTCGCCGTTCTTGTCCTCCATCCGCTCGAGGTAGACCTCGACGATGTCGCCGGCCTTGATCTCGGCCGGCTTGCCCGGCGTGGCGAATTCCTTGAGGTCGACGCGGCCCTCGGACTTGAGGCCGACATCGATCAGCACCTGGTCGTTCTCGACCGAGACGACCCGCCCCTTGACGACGGTGCCCTCGAGGCTCGACGAGGTGCCGAGCGATTCCTCGAGAAGGGCGGCGAAGCTCTCCTTGCCGGAGATCTCCGCGAGTTGGGTTGCAGCAGCCATTCAATCTCCTGGTCCCGATCGTTCGGCACGCCGCGCCGCCGGGGACCGAGGCGGTAAACGCAGCGGACCGCCCTCAAGCACGGGTGCGGCGGTAGAAACCCGGTCCTGCTGCAGAAGACGGCAACGGGGGCTAGCGCAACGGCGGCGTACCGCGCCGTCAGAGCCCCTTGCCGGCCAACTTTCGTCCGACGTAGTCGGCAGCCGTCGCGAAGACCGCGTCGGCATCGAGATCGGTCGTGTCGATGTAGAAAGCGTCGGAAGCCGGCACCAGAGGCGCCGTCCGACGCTGACTGTCGCGCGCGTCGCGATCCACCATGTCCTGCAGGACGGTGTCGTATATAACCGCCGGATCGCGTTGCTTCAACTCCAAGAAACGCCGGCGCGCCCGCGCCTCGACGGTCGCCGTCACGAAGAGCTTCGCGGCGGCGTCGGGACAGACCACGGTGCCGATGTCGCGGCCGTCGAGCACGGCTCCCTGGACGCCGCCCGGCGGGCGCGTCGCGAAATCGCGCTGGAAACCGAGCAGGATCGTCCGCACTTCCGGGATCGCGGCGACGATCGAGGCACGCTGCGCCACCCCTTCGCCGCGAAGATCGGGACGGAAGAGATCGTCCGCCGTCACGCGCCGCGCTGCGGCCGCGGCGACCGCCGCGTCGGCCGGATCGGCGCCGGGCGGCACGTGCAGCGCCGTCGCACGATAGAGGCCGCCGGTGTCGAGATGCGCGAAGCCGAACCGCCGCGCCAGCCGCTTCGCCAGGGTGCCCTTGCCCGAGGCCGCCGGGCCGTCGACCGCGACGATCATGACGGCTCCTCCTCGCCGTCGGCGGCCGGGGCGATCGAGGCGCCGAGCCCGTTCATCAGCGGCACGAAGCCGGGAAAGCTGGTCTGGATCGGCTCGCCGTCGTCGATCCGCGTCGGCTGCCGCGCCGCCATGCCGAGCACGAGGAAGGACATCGCGATCCGGTGATCGAGGCGGCTCGCGATCGCCGCTCCGCCCTCGGGCGGCGCGCCGCCCGTGCCCTCGACGGTCAGCGTATCGCCCTCGATGGTGACGGCGACGCCGCACACCGCGAGCCCCTGCGCCACGGCGCTCAGCCGGTCGCTTTCCTTGACGCGCAGCTCGGCGAGGCCGTGCATCACCGTGCGTCCCTGGGCGAAGGCGGCGGCGACGGCGAGGATCGGATACTCGTCGATCATCCGCGGCGCCCGCTCGGCCGGGACGGTGACGCCCTTGAGCCTGCCGCCGCCGCGGACGACGAGATCGGCGACCGGCTCGCCGCCGGCCTCGCGCGGGTTCGCCAGCACGAGGTCGGCGCCCATCTCGCGCAGCGTCTCGAACAGCCCGTCCCGGAACGGGTTGACGCCGACGCCGGGCAGCGTCACCTCCGATCCCGGCAGCAGCAGCGCGGCGACCGCGGGGAAAGCGGCGGAGGACGGATCGGCCGGAACGACGATGTCGGCGGCGCGCAGCTCCGGCTGGCCGACCAGCGCGACCGCTCTGCCACCGCCGGTCACCGCCTCGACCGCGACCTGCGCGCCGAAATGGGCGAGCATGCGCTCGCTGTGGTCGCGCGTCGGCTGCGGCTCGATGACGGTCGTGACGCCCGGCGCCCCGAGCCCGGCCAGCAGCACCGCCGACTTCACCTGCGCCGACGGCACCGGCAGGCGATAGGAGATCGGCATCGGCTCGGCCGCGCCGACGACGGCGAGCGGCAGGCTCTGCCCGCCGTTGCGGCCGACGAACCGCGCCCCCACTTGCAGCAGCGGCGCGGTCACGCGGGCCATCGGCCGGCGGCGCAGCGAGGCGTCGCCGGTGAAGATCGCGGTGATCGGATGGCCGGCGACGACGCCCATCAGCAACCGCACGCCGGTTCCGGCATTGCCGCAGTCGATGACGTCGTCCGGCTCGGCGAGGCCGCCGATGCCGACGCCGTCGACGACCCATGCGTTGCCGTCGCCGGGGAGGCGCTCGACGCTGGCGCCGAACGCCCGCATCGCGGCGGCCGTGCGCAGCACATCTTCGCCTTCCAGCAGGCCCTCGATGCGGGTGCGCCCGACGGCGAGGCCGCCGAGGATGAGGGCGCGGTGCGAGATCGATTTGTCGCCGGGCACGCGAATCGTGCCCCTCAAGGGAGCGGACGTACCGGAGATGAGAGGCGTCGGCATACTGTCTCCGCCGACGGCTGCAACGCGGGGCGACGGAGCGCCGCATCGTACCGCCGGCTCCGTGAGTGGTGGAGGCCGGGGACCGCCCCCGGCGCGGTTTCCGGCCGGAGCGTCGTGCGTTTTTGATTTACAGGCGCGGCGCGATCGTGGCAATTGCCGCGGCATTCGAAACACAGTGAAACGTACGGAGTATTCGGTGGCGAAGCCGGAATGGGGAATCAAGCGCATCTGCCCGAGCTGCGGGACGCGCTACTACGATTTCGGAAAGCCGCTCGGCGAGATCGTCTGCCCGAAATGCAGCACCCAGTTCGACCCGGAGGCGTTCCTCAAGACCCGCCGCGCCCGCGTCGCGGCACAGCCGGAGAAGGAGCTGGAGCCCGTCAGCGCCGAGGAGATCGATCCGGATCTCGAAGTCGAGGAGGAAGCCGAGGTGGCCGAGGAGGACGAGGACGCGATCCCGGCCGAGGAAGGCGAGGAAGAGGACGAGGAGCTGATCGAGGACGCGTCGGAACTCGGCGAGGATGAGGACGACATGGCCGAGGTGATCGACAACGTCGACGACGAGGAGGAGCGCTGAAAACAGCGCTTCGCGGCGCCTGCGGCCGACCCGCAAATTCCCCTTGCCGGCCGCGCGCTCTCTTCTTATGTTCCGCCTCGACAGGACGGCCGGAGCACCGGCCGCTGGCAGCTCTCTGGGGTCATAGCTCAGTTGGGAGAGCGCTACAATGGCATTGTAGAGGTCCGGGGTTCGACTCCCCGTGGCTCCACCAGATAGTGGAAAGGCTTAGCCGGAAACGGCTAAGCCTTTCTCTTTCCGACATGCGCGAATTGCAATCTCAGCCATATCTACTCGCGCTGACCTGACAACGCCCTCACTCCACCTGCCAATTGCCATCCTTGTCCCGACACGCATGCGTGACCGCAGTCCGGCGTTCTCCGTCAACCACGATCGTCTGAGTGAGTTCGCGGCATTCCGGTCCGCCCGAGCCCATACGCACCTGTATTAGGAGGGACGTGATTTGCGCGGCGCGCAGCATGCTCCGAGACCGGGAAGGATAAGGAACGCGAACTGCCTCTCTATATGTCTCATCGGCGTCGCAACTGAGGTTGGACATAAATGGAGAGCGGCTTCGCCTGGGTGAGCATGGTCGCGCAGGAAGCGGTGGCCTGCCCTTCGGATATGTAGGCCGTACAGAATCAACGAGCCGCGGCGGCGATCACGGCCTGGGCACCTCTACCAACGCAGAAGACCGAAGCTGCCTCCGGTTGCAAGGTCATCAACATCATGACTCGTCTCGGCAGGCCGGTGTCCCAGCGCATCGCCCGAACCGCGACGCCAGGGGTGAATTTCAGCCCTTTGTGGCTCCCAGATGAAGCAAGGGCTCGGCCGGAAACGGCCGGGCCCTTGCTGATTGTGCGTTAGCAGGACGGCGCTGGTGGTCAGCTCGGGACCACCACCCGGCGATAGAGGTGCCACGTCGCGTGCCCGAGCACCGGGAAGACGACGATGAGTCCAAGGAACAGCGGGATCGAGCCGATCAGCAGGGCGAGCGCGACGATCAGGCCCCAGGCCGCCATCGGGCCGACGTTCATGCGCACCGCGCGGAACGAGGTCCGCAGCGCCGTGTCGAAGCTGGCGGGCCGGTCGAGCAGCAGCGGGAACGAGACGACGCTGAGCGACAGCACCAGTACGGCGAAGAGGAAGCCGACGCCTACGCCGACGACGATCAGCGACCACCCCGCCGGGGTGGTCAGCACGTCGCGGATGAACGCGCCGATCCGGACCGGCGGCTCGGGGCCGAAGGTCAGGACGTAGATCACGTTCGCCGCCACCATCCAGATCAGGAAGATCGCCAGCAGCAGGCCGCCGAGCTGCGTGATCGCGCCGATCGAGGGCGAGCGGAGGAAGCAGAACGCGTCCGCCCAGGTGACGTCGCCGCGCCGCTCGCGCTGGCGGCTCATCTCGTTGAGGCCGATCGCGGCGAGCGGGCCGACCAGCGCGAAGCCGGAAGCAAGCGGGAAGAGCAGCGGCAGCATCTGGTAGCCGAACATCAGCCGCCCCAGGACGAGGCCGACGACGGGGTAGATGAGGCAGAGGAAGACGACGTCGCTGCGATTGGCGGCGAAATCCGCGATGCCTTTCGACAGGGCGATCCGCAGATCGGCCAAGCCGATCCGGCGGACCTCGGGAACCGCCGCGCGCCGTCCCGCCACCGCCGCCTGCCGATCCGGCCAATATTCCTCGGGCTTGGCCGCGCCGACGCCCGAGACCGTCGCCTTGACCCGGTCCCATCCCCATTCAGGGGGGCTCTGGATGTGTGTCGCCATTCGTGGTTCCTCCCGAACCGCTGGTTCGAGGGGCCGCAGGCAAGTCGTGGCAAACGTCCGACGCCGTATCCGTCCAAGGGGGCCGGCCACGAGAGCCGCGACCCGCACGGACGCAAGGATATACCCGTGTCCTGCCCGGCGTCCCGTTAAAACTCGGTCGTTGCGGGACCGATGGGGCGTTTCCGGGCTAAGAAGCTATTCCGAAAAACAAATGCCGCGTGAGGAACGTGTAGTTCGATTCGAACACCATGATCGCGACGAACACCAACAGCACCGCCGGCGGGATCAGAATGGCGTACATCAACGCCAGCCGCTCCCAAGCCATGTGCATGAAGACGGCGACGATCAGGCCTGCCTTCAAGATCATGAACAGGAGGATCAGGGACCATCTGAGATATCCCTGCAGGCCGAAATAATCGACGAGATAGGAGAACGTGCTGAGGACGAAGAGCCACCCCCAGACCACGAGGTAGAGCTTGATCGGGTGCTGCTGTCCCTCCGCGTGAGCGGCCGCCGCCGCATGTCCGGTGGCGTGCGCTACATCGTGTGCGGCTATTTCTGCCATGTCCGCTCCTCACCAAAGATAGAAAAGGGCGAAGATGAACACCCACACCAGATCGACGAAGTGCCAATACAGTCCGGTGATCTCGACGATCTCGTAGCGCCCCTTCCGGCTCGTGAAGAAGCCCGACTGCCCGCGGTCGAAATCGCCCCGCAAGACCTTTCGCGCCATGATGATCAGGAAGATCACGCCGATCGTCACATGGGTGCCATGGAAACCGGTGATCATGAAGAAGCTGGAGCCGAACTGCGGCGCGCCCCACGGGTTGCCCCACGGCCGCACGCCGTCACGGATCAGCTTGGTCCACTCGAAGGCCTGCATCCCGACGAAGGTCGCGCCGAAGGCCGCCGTCGCCAGCATCAGCGCCGCGGTTTTGACGCGATCGCGGCGGTAGCCGAAATTGACGGCCATCGCCATCGTCCCGCTGCTGCTGATCAGGATGAAGGTCATGATGGCGATCAGGATGAGCGGGATCGACTTCCCGCCGATCTCCAGGGCGAAGACTTCGCTCGGGTTCGGCCATGGCACGGTCGTCGACATCCGCACCGTCATGTACGAGAGCAGGAAACAGCTAAAGATGAAGGTATCGCTCAGGAGGAAGATCCACATCATGGCCTTCCCCCACGAGGCGCTCTTGAACGCCCGCTGGTCCGAAGACCAGTCGGCGACGATGCCTCGCCAGCCGTCAGGGCGATCGAGAAGTTCCGTCGAGTTCGCCAGGGCAGGGTTCGTCATAGGCTGCTCCCGTTCTACCTGAATGCGCCAAAGCAGACCGCGTATAGCCAGCCGGGCAACGTCTCGTAATTTTCGGTAAGCAGGAGCAGCCCGAACAAGAGCAGCCAAACGAGGAGCAGGAAGTGCCAGTAGATGGCGCACAGCTCCACGCTCAAGCCTATCTCATCCACCGCAACCCTGCGCCGAACCTTGTCCGCCGCCCTGCCCAATGCCGCGAGGCCGCCCAGCAAATGCAGCCCGTGCACTGCCGTGAGCAGATAAAAGAAAGCGACGGCCGGACTTGCCGCGAGCAAATAGCCTGCTTCCGCCAGCTGCCGCCACGCCAGGAGCTGCCCTACCAGGAAGGCGGCGGCGAAAGCGCCCCCCGCAAGCAGCCCGCCCCTTACGCTATCCATACGGCCCCGGTTCGCGGCGACCTGCGCCCCTTGCAATGCGATGCTGCTCAACACCAGCAGGCCGGTGTTGAACCAGAGCAGCCGCGGCGCGGGCAGCGGCCTCCATTCGCCCAGATACATCCGCATGGAATAGGCGGTGATGAAGAGCGAAAAGAGGGTGCCGACGACGGCAAGAAACACCCCCAAGCCGACCTTCGCCGTCGGCAGGGACGACGCGCGCGTGCCGGAGAGATGATCGAGCGTGCCTTCCTCCAGCCAGGGCTTCGTCATCAGCCTTTGCTGCGAGAGCCACCACGCGACGATCCCGCCCAGGACAGCCATGAAGAGCAGCAGGATACCCATGCCACGCTCTTTTTCTAAGCGGTTCGAGCCGCGGTCCCCACCGTCGCGGGCGGCTGGTTCTGCGGAATGAAATCCCGCTCGGCGCCCGGCACGCTGTAGTCGTATGCCCAGCGATAGACCACCGGCAGTTCCTTGCCCCAGTTGCCGTGTCCGGGCGGCGTCTCGGGCGTCTGCCACTCCAGCGTCGTCGCTCCCCAGGGATTGCTGCCGGCAGGCTCGCCCTTGAACAGGCTCCAGATCAGGTTGAACAGGAACACCATCTGGCCGGCGCCCACGACGAAGGCCGCGATGCTGATGAATTCGTTCAGCGACGCGACCGATGGCGGAATGAAGGCCGTCTCGCCCAGTTCGAAATACCGGCGCGGCACGCCCAGGAAGCCGAGATAGTGCATCGGGAAGAAGACCGCGTAGGCGCCGAGGAAGCTCACCCAGAAATGGAACTTGCCGAGTCTCTCATTGAGCATTCGCCCGGTGATCTTGGGATACCAGTGATAGATCGCGCCGAAGATGGTGAATATCGGCGCAACGCCCATCACCATGTGGAAATGCGCCACGACGAACATGGTGTCCGAGAGCGGGACGTCGACGACCACGTTGCCGAGGAAGAGCCCCGTCAGCCCGCCGTTCACGAACGTGACGATGAAGGCGAGCGCGAACAGCATCGGGATCCTGAGGTGGATGTCGCCGCGCCACAGGGTCAGCACCCAGTTGTAGACCTTGATCGCCGTCGGAACCGCGATGATCAGCGTCGTGGTGGCGAAGAAGAACCCGAAATACGGGTTCATGCCGCTCACGTACATGTGATGCGCCCACACGACGAAGCTGAGCGCGCCGATGCCGACGATCGCCCACACCATCATGCGATAGCCGAAGATGTTCCGCCGCGCATGGGTGCTGATCAGATCGGAGACGATGCCGAAGGCCGGCAGGGCGACGATATAGACCTCGGGATGGCCGAAGAACCAGAACAGATGCTGGAAAAGCAGAGGGCTGCCGCCGCCGTATTTGAGCTGCTGCCCCAGTTCGACGATGGACGGCATGAAGAAGCTGGTCCCCAGAAGCCGGTCGAACAGCATCATCACGGCGCCGACGAACAAGGCGGGAAAGGCCAGCAGCGCCATCACCGTCGCCGTGAAGATGCCCCACACCGTCAGCGGCATGCGCATCAGCGTCATCCCGCGCGTACGCGCCTGCAGCACGGTCACGACGTAGTTCAGGCCGCCCATCGTGAAGCCGATGATGAACAGGATGAGCGAGACGAGCATCAGGATGATGCCGAAATCCTGTCCCGGAGTGCCGGAGAGGATGGCTTGCGGCGGGTACAGGGTCCAGCCGGCGCCCGTCGGGCCGCCCGGCGCAAAGAAGCTCGCCACCAGGACCAGCACCGCGAGCAGATAGATCCAATAGCTCAGCATGTTGACGTACGGGAAAACCATGTCCCGCGCGCCGAGCATCAGCGGGATGAGGTAATTGCCGAAACCTCCCAGGAAGAGCGCGGTGAGCAGATAGACCACCATGATCATCCCGTGCATGGTGATGAACTGGAGGTATTCCGCGGGACCGATGAAGGAGACGACGCCCGGGAAGCCCAGCTGCAGCCGCATCAGCCACGACAGGACCAGCGCCACCAAGCCGATCGCAAGCGCGGTGACCGAGTACTGAATGGCGATGACCTTGGCGTCCTGCGAGAAGACGTACTTCGTCACCCAGCTATGCGGATGATAGAGTTCCATCTCCGGCACTTCGGCGACCGGGATGGCTCCTGCCGTCCCAAGTGTCTGATCGACCATCCGGATTCCTCCGCGTTCTTTTACGAACAGATCCTCTCTTCGCCGGGGCCTCGCCGCGGCGGCCGAATGCCCGGGCTACTCCGTCGCCTTCGCCTGCCTGACGCGAGCCGCCGTCGGCTGCTGCTGCAGCTCCGCGAACGTCTTCTGCTTTTGCAGCCAAGCGTGATAAGCGCCTTCTTCGTCGACCACGACCTTGCCGCGCATGGTCGCGTGCCCGGCGCCGCATAGCTCGGCGCAGAGTATCTCGAACTCCCCGGTTCTCGTGGGGACGAACCAGAGATAGCCGACCATGCCCGGCACCAGGTCCATCTTGGCCCGGAACTCCGGCACGTAAAAATCATGCAGGACGTCTATGGAGCGGAGCAGAACCTTCACAGGCTTTCCGACCGGCAGGTGCAGTTCGTCACCGGCTCCGATCACGACGTCGTCCTGCCCGGCGGGATCATTCGGGTTCAATCCCAACGGATTGTCGTCCGTGACGGATCTCGTATCCGACGTGCCCAGTTTTCCGTCCTTTCCCGGAAGACGGAAGCTCCACTGCCACTGCTGACCGACGGCTTCGACCTCGGACGCTCCGTCCGGGACCGTGATGAACCGGTCCCACACGAACAGGCCGGGCGTCAGCATTGCCGCGACGCCCACGCCGGTCACGATGCTGAGCCACCACTCCAGTCTCTTGTTCTCCGGCTCGTACGAGGCCCGTCTTCCCTCCCGATGACGGAAACGGAACACGCAATAGGCCATGAACAAAACGACGGCGGTAAATACGACCCCGGTGATCCAGAACGTGATGATGATCGTGTCGTCGATGTAATGCCAGTTCGAGGCGATAGGCGTCCACCACCACGGGCTCATAAAGTGGAACACGACTGAGCCCACGGCCACCAAGACCAGTATGAGTGCTACGGCCATCTCTTATTCATCTCTGGTTCATTCCTGGCCTTCAAGGGCACCGAACACGGATGAAAAAACGAGTATGTTATTGCTTAACGAACCGCAGGCTTAAAAACCAAAAGATGCTTTTAGGAGGTTCGTTGAAACCCGTAGCCGCAACGCGTCATGCCACCGGATCGAGTCCGTGGATACTCGAGCGAACAGGGCTTCCATCAAGTCGACGGCGAACGTCGTCGCACTTGCCATGGCCGTGCCTCCTGCATCGCCCGCCGAAGCTGTCGCGATGCCAATGAGATACGCGGCACGCCTTACGACCGCCGCGTTCAACGAAGTGCGGCACTGAACGAATTATGATGATACCCGGTCAGACTGGTTGTCAATCAGCGTGATACGTTGGTAGTGTCTTAGTCTGAAGTCCACCGCCCTTGTCAGCGGGTTGGCATCCGCTTTGAAATGCAAGGGGCAAACATGCTCGTCATCTGGCTCGGTGCACTGCTGGTCCTTGTCGGCGTGCTGTTCATGGCAGCTCAGCCTCTATGGCGAGGCCAACTCAGCGGACGGCGGTCTCGATCGGCGGCGGTCGGCGCCGACACGCTCGAACCTCGGAATCCCGGCGCCGGCTTGGGGCTGGCAACGAATTGGCCCGGTCTCGCATTGGTCGTTCTCGGGGCCATTCTCTTATTGGTCGGAGCTGCGCTCTAAACCTCGGTCCGAGACATTATCTTATGTCGGTTTTGGGGCAGCGGAGTTCAGGTACGGAGACATCTGGAGACGTGGGCAAGGAATCGGAGTAACCTGTTCAACGTGATAGGTCGCGGCACGCCCGTGACCAACGGTTGGATCGTAACGTACAGGCACGGGTGGCTCGCGATCTCTCGAACGATCGGCTCGGGAGAGATGGAAATGGCCGTGCGAAATCCTATCGAATGGGGATCGGACCAAATCAGGCTTGCGAACCTGGCCGCCGAATCGGCGGGGCGTGCGCTGCGCCCGCACAGGGAGGGAACGCACGCAGCGTCTCCGGATGTCTGCCGGATCGGGGTCGCCGAGCTTGGGGACGTTCTCGCCAGAGGTCTCGAAGATTTCGGGGCGTACCGGACGGACGTCATCTTCATATGCATCATCTATCCGGTCATCGGGCTCGTCCTTGGACGGTTCGCTTTCGGCTCCGGAATGGTGCAGCTGCTGTTCCCGCTCGCCTCGGGCTTCGCGCTGGTCGGCCCGTTCGCGGCGATCGGACTTTACGAGATGAGCCGGCGGCGCGAGCTGGGCGTCACCATCGGTTGGCCGGATGCGTTCGGCGTGCTCGGCTCGCCTGCATTCGGCAGGGTCGTCGTGCTCGGCCTCATGCTGGTCGTGATCGACCTCATCTGGCTGGGTGCGGCCGCAGCCATCTATGCCCTCACCCTCGGTCCCGAACCGCCGGCGTCGCTAAGCTCGTTCGTCCACGACGTGTTCGCGACGGGTCCCGGTTGGGCGCTGGTTTTCGTGGGGGTGGGCGTCGGCTTCCTGTTCGCCATGCTGGTCCTGGCGATCGGCGTCGTGTCGTTCCCGATGCTGCTCGACCGCGACGTGGGGATCGACACGGCGATCCAGACATCGATCCGCGCCGTGGCCGCCAACCCGATCCCGATGGCCTTGTGGGGCCTTATCGTCGCGGCCGGCCTCGTACTCGGGTCGATCCCCCTCTTCCTCGGCCTCGTCATCGTCCTGCCCGTGCTTGGGCATGCCACGTGGCACCTCTACCGCAAGGTCGTACCAAGCCGAGTTCTGGAAACCGCCGCAGCCGCAGCCGCAGCCGCGCAGCAAGACGCTCCTCCAGGCATGCCTTACCGCAGATCTTGACCACGCGGGTCCCGGTTCGAGAAGAACGGCCGTGGCGCATTCGTTCGTAATCGCCGGCCGGGATGCCGCCGCTCCGGTATGCATCCGCAGGATCCGGCCTGCCGACCTCACGGCCGTTCTGGCCAAGGGGATCGACGACTTCATTGCGAAGCCATCGCACCTCGTATTGCTCAGCCTGATCTATCCGGTCTTCTTAGGCTTCTACGCCGTCACGTTCACCGGCAACGCCCTGCCCCTGCTCTATCCGCTCGCGGCGGGCTTCACCTTGATCGGTCCCGTCGTGGCGATCGGTCTCTATGAGGTCAGCCGCCAGCGGGAACTCGGGAGGGAGCCCTCGTGGAAAAGCGCCTTCAACGTGCTTCGCTCGCCCGCGATCCATTCGATCGTGTCACTCGGCTTTGTCCTGATGATGATCCTCCTATGCTGGCTTACGGCGGCATGGTTGCTGTACGCGTGGCTTTTCGGCCCCTCCCCGCCCGCGTCCTATGCAACATTGGGCTACGAAGTCCTTACCACGCATCGTGGCTGGACCCTCATAGTCATTGGCAATGCCATCGGCCTGTTCTTCGCAATGCTGGCGCTAAGCATCAGCGTCATCTCGTTCCCCTTGCTTCTCGACCGCACCGATATCGGAGCCGCGAGCGCCGTCCGGGCGTCCGTCGGAGCGGTGCTGGCAAATCCCGTCACAATGGCGATCTGGGGATTGATCGTCGCGACTCTCCTGGTGGCGGGATCCTTGCCGCTGTTCGTCGGTCTCGCCGTCGTGATGCCGATCCTGGGGCATTCGACGTGGCATCTCTACCGTCGGGTCGTGAAGCCGCCGGCTGCAAGGAGCAGGCAGCCGGTCGACTGTTCCGGGCGCTCGGAGTCCTAAAGCCGCGCAGGCGGAAGCACCCGCTGCAAGCGCCTCGCAGGCATCGTCAAGTTGGCACCGCCGCGGGCTCGTCGCCGGGACCGACGGCGCGTGGCGGATCGCCGGCCCAGGCGCGGACGATCAGCGCACGGACGGCATCGCGGCGGATCGGCGCCGGGTTCCAGTACGGATCCTTCACGGCGAGATCCGCCGCACGGTCGATGGCGGCCTCTGGCATGCCGAGATCGCTGAGGCTCCGCACGGCGCCGAGCCGCCCGGAGAGGTCATAAAGCCCCTGAGCGGCATTCTCGCCGCCGCCGCTGCCGCCGATCGCACGGGCGACCCGCGCCATCGCATCGGGCGCCGCCGCCGCGTTGTAGGCGACCGCGTGCGGCAGGATGACGGTGTGCGTCTCGGCGTGCGGTAGATCGAACGAACCGCCGAGCACATGACACAACTTATGGTGTAGCGCCATGCCGACTGCGCCGAGGCAGGCGCCCGCCAGCCAGGCGCCGTAGAGCGCCGCCGTGCGGGCCGCCCTGTCGGCCGGGGCGGAGGCGATCCGAGGCAATGCCCCGGCGAGCGCCCGGATGCTCTCCTCCGCCATCAGCGACGTCAGCGGGGTGCCGTCCCGCGCATAGAGCGCCTCGACGGCGTGGGCGATCGCGTTCATCCCCGACACGCCGGACACGCGGGGCGGCAGCGCCAGCGTCAGCTCGACATCGTAGATGACGGTTTCCGGCAGCACGTCGAGCGTGCGCTGCGTCGTCTTGACGCCGTTTTCCGTCTGTCCGAGCACCGGCGTCATTTCCGAGCCGGCATAGGTCGTCGGCACGGCGATCTGCGCCACGCCGGTGCGCAGCGCGAGCGCCTTGCCGAGACCGATCGTCGAGCCGCCGCCGAGCGCCACGACGCAGTCGGCGCCGCACTCGCGAAGCACCCCGAGAGCGCGCTCCGTCACGTCGACCGGGGTGTGCATGACGGCACCGGCGAAGACGCCGGCGGCAAGGCTCCCCAGCGAGTCCGAGATCGCTTGCGCCTCCGCGGCGGCGCGCTGGCCCGGCGTCGTCAGCACCAGCGCGCGGCGGCAGCCGAGCCGCTCGATCTCGACGCCGAGCGAGGCCCGCGTCCCTTCGCCGAAGATCACACGGACGGGAAGCGATGTGTGGACAAAGGGACGCATGAACGACACTCCGGCTACGCGGCACATTTCGACGGCATGGAGCGGCACCGCTGATGTCGGACGCACGCCGTTCTCTCCTCCGCCGCCCTTCCGATGACCGAGTTTGCCAATCCTGTCCAGCCCGCGACCCCGCGGGAGATCAGATGCGCGCCAGCTCCGGCTCGCCGAAATGGGCCTTGTATTCCTCGACGGCGAGGGCTTCGTCGAACTCGCGCTCCATCTTCGCGACGACGATGGTGGCGACGCCGTTGCCGATCACGTTGGTGATCGCCCGCGCCTCGGACATGAAGCGCTCGACCCCGAGCAGCAGCGCCAGCCCCTCGACCGGCACGACGCCCGTCGCCGAGACCGTCGCGGCGAGGATCACGAAACCGCTCCCGGTCACGCCGGCCGCGCCTTTCGACGTCACCATCATCACCGCGATCAGCCCGATCTGCTGCGCGAGGCTCAGTTCGATGCCGTAGACTTGGGCGATGAAGATCGCCGACATCGAGAGATAGATCGACGTGCCGTCCTGGTTGAAGGAATAGCCGGTCGGCAGCACGAGCCCGACGACCGCCTTCGAGCAGCCGATCTTCTGGAGCTTCTCCATCATGCGCGGCAGCACGGTCTCGGTCGTCGAGGTGCCGAGCACGAGCAGCAATTCCTCGCGGATGTATTTCAGGAAGCGCCACAGGCTGAACCCATAGGAACGGGCGATGGCGCCCAGCACCAGCACCACGAACAGCGCCATCGTGATGTAGACGCCGGCCATCAGCTTGCCGAGCAGCAGCAGCGTCGCGACGCCGTACTTGCCGATCGTGAACGCCATCGCGCCGAACGCGCCGAGGGGCGCGACGCGCATGACGATGCCGATCACGCCGAACAGGATGCCGGAGACCCGCTCCAGGAACTCCTCCACCGGCCGCCCCTTCTCGCCGAAGCCTGACAGCGCGGCGCCGAACAGCACCGAAAAGACGAGGATCTGCAGCAGGTCGCCGTTGGCGAACGCCTTGATGAAATTGTCCGGAATCAGGCCGAGCAGCATGTCTACCGTCGACCCCGCCGCGTTCGCCTGCTTCACCGCGGTCGCGGCGGCGTCGCCGCCGCCGCCCTTTGGGATGGTGTCCAGGGCGAGCCCGGCGCCCGGCTTCAGCAGGTTGACGACGGCGAGCCCGATGAACAGGCAGAGCGTCGTGACGATTTCGAAATAGATCAGCGCCTTCAGTCCGACGCGCCCGACCTTGCGCATGTCCCCGGCATGCGAGATGCCGGTCACGACGGTAAGGAAGACGATGGGGCCGATCGCCATCCGGATGAGCCGCACGAAGGCATCGCCGAACGGCTTCATCTCGACGGCCAGGGACGGGCGGAAATGCCCGAGCAGAATGCCGATCGCGATGGCGGCAAGCACCTGCACCGTCAGATTCGCGTACCAGCGCCGGCCGCCGCCGCCGCGCCGTTCGCGAACGCCGCCGGGCTGCGGCGCCGCCGCTTCCGTGTGGGACATTGCCTTTCCTCCTCCGTGACGCCTCCCGCGCCGCGCGTCGCGAGCGGATGCAGGACAATCGGTTCCTGCCGACGCGGCCAATGTTCTTTTTGCAAACGATTGCATATTGCACGGCCGATTTGTCCATCGTCAAGTGGAAGAAGAGGAGAGCGCGCAGGCACCGGACAAAGCTCAGCTCCCATCACTTGACCGACACTGCGGTCCTTGACATGAGTTGGATGGCAAACAAATATGCAATCGATTGCATCAAATCGCACCTTGTCGCAACCCGGAACGGATGACGCCGATGATCATCGAGAATGAGGGAATGGTGACCGAGGCGGTGCAGCATGCGACGGCGCGCACCAAGGACGCCCGCCTCAGGGAAATCGTCGATCTGTTCGTCAAGCACGCGCACGCCTTCCTGCGGGAAGCCCGGCCGACCGACGCGGAGTTCGAGGCGGGGCTGCGCTTCATCGCGGCGCTCGGCCACCACACGCACGAGACCAACAACGAGGTCGTGCTGGCGTCGGACGTGTTCGGCCTCTCGACGCTGGTGAAGCTGCTGAACCACCCGCTCCAGGCGGGGCCCACGGCCTCGGCGCTGCTCGGCCCCTTCTATCGCGGCAACGCTCCGTGGTGCGAACCGGGAGACAACATCGCGCGATCGGCGACGCCGGGGCCGGCGCTGCTCGTCAGCGGCGAGGTCCGCGACGTGGACGGCGCAGCGCTGGCGGGCGCCGTCGTCGACGTCTGGCAAGCCTCGCCCGTCGGGTTCTACGAGAACCAGGATCCGCACCAGGAGAACATGAACCTGCGCGGCCGTTTCCGGACCGACGCGGAGGGCCGCTACCGGTTCCGCAGCGTCAAGCCCGCGGGATATCCGGTGCCGACGAACGGCCCCGTCGGGCGGCTCCTGGAAGCGCAGCAGCGGCACCCGTTCCGGCCGGCGCATCTCCATTTCATCGCGTCGGCGGAGGGCCACGAGACGCTGATCACGCAGGTCTTCGCGGACGACGACGAGCGCCTGACCTCCGACGTGGTGTTCGGCGTCGTGGCGCCGCTGGTCGGGACGTTCCGGCGGCACGACCGCGTCGGGCCGAACGCGCCGCCGGACATCGAGGTGCCCTATTACACGCTGGAATACGACCTCGTGCTTGCCAAGGGCGTGCCGAGCTTCCCTACTCCGCCGATCCCTTAGCCGACCCCTTAAGAGCCTCTCCCAGCAGGAGCGTCATCGATGAGCAGCAACGCAGGAGATCGCCCCCTCGACGGCAAGGTCGCCGTCATCACCGGCGGCAGCAGCGGCATCGGCGCCGCGAGCGCGCGGCTGCTCGCGGCCGAGGGCGCGGCGGTCATCATCGGGTACAACACAGGCGCCGAGCGCGCCGCGTCGCTCGTCGCCGAACTGCCGGGAGATGGGCACCGCGCGGCGCGGATGCCGGTCGAGGACAGCGCCGCGCTGCGCGTGGTCGCGGCGGAGGTGCGGTCGGCCTACGGACGCTGCGACGTGCTGGTGAACTCGGCCGGCTTCACCCGCGCGATCCCGCACGGCGACCTCGACGCGCTCGACGACGAGATGTTCGACCGCATCCTGATCTCGAACGTGCGCGGCCCCTTCGCGACGATCCGCGCGCTGGCGCCGCTGATGCGGGAGACGGGCGACGCGGTCGTCGTCAACGTCTCGTCGATCGCCGCCTTCACCGCGGTCGGCAGCAACGTCGCCTATTGCGCCTCCAAGGCCGCGCTCGACACGATGAGCATGTCGCTGGCGCGCGCGCTGGGTCCGGAGATCCGCGTCGTCTGCGTGTCGCCGGGCGCGGTCGATACCGGCTTCGTGCCCGGCCGCGACCGCGCCTGGCAGGAGAAGGCCGCGCAGGCGACGCCGCTCAAGCGGATCATCGGGCCGCAGGACGTCGCCCGCGCCGTGCTCGCCTGCGTCACCCACCTGACATCCACCACCGGCTCGATCGTCGTCGTCGACGGCGGCCGCCATCTCTGAACCCGAAGAGAGGGCTCCGACGATGCCGCAGCAGCTTCACCAGCCGCAGGAGCGGGTCATCATCACCTCCGCCGTGACCGGCAACATCACGACCCGCGAGCAGCACCCGGGACTGCCGGTCACGCCGCCGGAGATTGCCGATGCCGCGCTGGAGGCGGCCGAGGCCGGAGCGGCGATCGTCCATATCCATGTGCGCGATCCCGAGACCGGCAAGCCGTCGATGGAACTCGCCTATTACCGCGAGGTCGTCGAGCGCATCCGCGAGCGGAACGCCGAGCTGATCCTCAACCTCACCACCGGGCTCGGCGGCCGTTTCATCCCGAGCGAGGACGATCCCAAGGTCGCCGCGCCGGGGACGACGCTCACCGTGCCGGAGCGCCGCGTCGCGCACGTGGCGGCGCTGAAGCCGGAGATCTGCACGCTCGACCTCAACACGATGAACTCCGGCAAGGAGGTCGTCATCAACACGCCGCGGAACGTGACGAAGATGGCCGGCATCATCCGCGAGGCCGGCGTCATGCCGGAGCTGGAGCTGTTCGACTCCGGCGACTTGCAGCTCGCCCTCGACCTGATGCGCCAGGGCGTCCTCGACGCGCCCGGAATGTTCTCGTTCGTGCTCGGCGTAAAGTACGGGTTCCCGGCGACGCCGGAGACGATGCTCTACGCCCGGAACATGCTGCCGGCCGGTGCGCAATGGACCGGGTTCGGGATCGGACGGGCCGAGTTCCCGATGGTCGCGCAATCGTACCTGCTCGGCGGCCATGTCCGGGTCGGACTGGAGGACAACATCTATCTCTCGAAGGGCGTGCTGGCGCCGAGCAACGCCGCGCTGGTGAAGCGGGCGCGCGAGATCGTCGAGCCGATGGGCGCGCGGATCGCGAGCCCGCAGGACGCGCGGGAGATCCTGAAGCTGCCCTCCGCCGCCTGACGCCCGCCCCTTCCCGGAACCATCCCCAGCGAGGAGACCGAGACATGACCGGAACAGCAGCGGGCGCGACGGGAACCGCCGTCCGCGTCTACGAGAAGGCCGCCGACATCGATGCGGTCGACCTCCGGCTGGAAACGGTCACGCCGCCGGCGCTCGGCTTCGGACAATGCCTGATCGAAGTGCGGGCGGCCGGCGTCAACCCGAGCGACGTCAAGGCGGCGCTCGGCCTGATGCCGCACGCCATCTGGCCGCGCACGCCCGGACGGGACTATGGCGGCGTGGTCGTCGACGGACCCGCGGCGCTCCTCGGGAAGGAGGTGTGGGGAAGCGGCGGCGAACTCGGCATCCGGCGCGACGGGTCGCACGCGCGGTATCTCGTGCTCGATGCGGCTTCCGTCCGCGAGAAGCCGTCGACGATCACGCTGGAGGAGGCCGGCGCGATCGGCGTGCCGTTCGTCACCGCGTTCGAAGGGCTGCGGACGGCCGGCGGCGTCAAGCCGGGCGACGTCGTGCTGGTGCTCGGCGGCAACGGCAAGGTCGGACAGGCGGCGGTCCAGATCGCGACGATGGCGGGCGCCGGCCGGGTCTTCGCCGTCGAACGCACGAAGCAAGACTATATCGGGCACGCGAGCGGCCCGGTCGAGATGATCGACGCCAGCACTCAGGACATCGCTTCCCACGTCCGCGACCTGACCGGCGGGCACGGCGCCGATATCGTCTACAACACCGTGGGCAGCCCCTATTTCGAGCAGGCCAACAAGGCGATGGCGATCAAGGGCCGGCAGATCTTCATCTCGACGATCGACCGCGCGGTGCCGTTCGACATCTTCCAGTTCTACCGCGGGCGTCATGCCTTCTTCGGCATCGACACGCTGGCGCTGGACAGCGGCGACGGGGCGGAGATCCTCGACGCGCTGAAGCCCGGCTTCGAGAGCGGGAAGCTGAAGCCCTTCCCGGTGCTCGACGGGTCGGTCTACCCGCTGGAGGCGGTGAAGGACGCGTACAAGGCCGTGCTGAAGGGCGCGCGCGACCGCGTCGTCCTCCGCCCCGGCCGGTGACATCGAAAGGAGCCGCGGCGCGATGAACGTCACCCGCATCGCCGAGGCGAAGGCGTACCACCCGGCCAACCACACCGACATGCGCTGCCTCCGCTTGCAGGGGCACGAGGCCGGACGGTCGGACACGCTCTGGCTCGGCCTGTCGCACATCCTGCCGGGCGGCGGCACGACGCTCGACGCCTCTCCGGTCGAGAAGCACTACGTCGTCATCGACGGAGAGGTCACGATCGTGACCGACGACGGCGAGGTGACGCTCGGCCCGCTCGATTCGTGCCGGCTCGCGCCGGGCGAGAGGCGCGCCCTCCAGAACCGGACCAATCGCCCGGCCTCGATCCTGCTTGCGATGCCCTATACCGCCGCGGGCTGATCCGCAGACCGCCCATTGTCTGCGGCCGCGTGCGTCGATCAGAATGCCGGACCTGCAACGACCTGCGAACCGCCGCCGAGCCGCAACCTTGTTGAAGCGCGACAGCATCACGATCCGGGACGTCGCGAAGCGGGCGGGCGTCCATGTCTCCACCGTCTCGCGCGCCCTGAACCCCGGAACGCGGCAGCTCATCAGCGACGAAGTCGCGACGCGGATCGAGGAAGCCGCGCGCGACCTCGGCTACAGCCGCAATGCGCTCGCCTCGGGGCTGCGCACCAAGCGGTCGGCGCTGATCGGCGTCGCGATCCCTGACATCACCAACCCTGTCTTCCCGCCGATCCTGCGCGGCATCGAGGACACGCTTGGCGCCGCCGGCTACACGCCGATCATCGCGAACACCGACAACGACCCGGAGCGGCAGCGGCTCGTGGTCAGCCGGATGCGCGGCCGGCACGTCGATGGCTTCATCCTGGCAAGCGTCGCGCGCGAAAACGATCCGGCGGTGACGGAATGCCTGGCGAACGACCTGCCCGTCGTCCTCATCAACCGCGCCGTCGACGACGCGGCGGTGCCGTCGGTCGTCACCGACGATGCGCGCGGCATCCGCCTCGCCGTCGAGCATCTCGCCGGGCTGGGACATCGGCGCATCGCCCACGTCGCCGGCCCGCAGTCGCTCTCGACCGGGTTCGTGCGGTACCGCGCGTTCCGCGAGTCGATCCAGGCGCTCGGCCTTCCGGCCGGTCCGGACCACCTCGCCGTCGCCATCGCGGCGCGGTTCAACGAGGCTGAGGGCATGCGGGCGTGCGAGGACCTCCTCGTGTCCGCCCGCGGAAGCGAGCTGCCGTTCACCGCGATCGTCGCCGCCAACGACCTGCTCGCGCTCGGCTGCTACGACGCGTTCGCCCGCCACGGGATATGCTGCCCGCGCGACGTCTCGCTGACCGGCTTCAACGACATGCCGTTCGTCGACAAGATGAACCCGCCGCTGACCACCGTGCGCATCCCGCATTACGAGATGGGCGTCCAAGCGGCACAGCTTCTCCTCCGGCAGATCGAGAAACCGGGGAGCGCCCGGATGAGCATTACGCTGGCTCCGGAACTCGTCATTCGCGGGTCGACGGCGAAACCGCCGTCTGCGGCCGGAGTCGGCTGAGCCCGTCCGCGTTCCGGGACATTCACTTCTCTTCCGACGGTCGCTCCGGGAATCCCGGTTGTGCTACATCTCGTCCATGCAGGAACGCTGGCAACTTCAAGTGCTGCGGACGGTCGGCAGGGCCGCCGGGATCAGCGAGGGGCACGATCTGCTGACGGTGCTCGACGCGATGCTGGCCGACCCGGACGCGACCGAATCGCTGCGGCCGCGGCTCGCCGCGGAGCTCCGCATGCTGCCGCGCGAGACGCGGCTGCGCATCGGCGCGCTGTTGCGCACCGTCGGCAACGCGGCACCTTAGAGCATTCTACACGAGTTCGCGTTTTCGCCGCCGGCCGGCGTTCACGTCCCGCGCAGCCAGCCGTCGATGGGCAGCCGCCACAGCCGGAACCGGAGCCAGGATGAATCGACACGAACCTTCGCCCCCGCCCCTCCTCCATCCCTGGCGCACGATCGCCCGCCGCGATCTTCTCGCCGCGCCGCCGCACCGGATCTCGGTGTGGGTCGAGACGGTCGAGCTGCCGGACGGGCGCGTGATCGACGACTACTATCAGGCGGCGCTCGCCGACCACGCCGTGATCCACGCCTGCACCGCGGACGGAAGTCTGGTGTGCTTGCGCCAGTACCGGCACGGCGCGCGGCGGGTCGGCCTGACGCTGCCCGCCGGGCAGATCGACGCGGGCGAGGAGCCGCTGGCGGCGGCGCAGCGGGAACTGCTGGAGGAGACGGGATACCGGAGCAGCGCCTGGACGGCCCTCGGCGCCTACCCGATCTCGGGAACGCAGGGCGTGGCGACGGCGCACCTGTTCCGGGCGGAGCGGGCGGAGCGCGTCGCGGCGCCCCGCTCGGGCGACCTGGAGGACTCGCTGGTCGAGACGCTCGCACCGGCCGCCATCGACGGCGCGATCGCCCGAGGCGAGTTCCTGATCCTCACCGACGTCGCAGCGATCGGGCTCGCACGCCTGCCGCCGCGCTGACCGGATTTATCAACTTTTCGACGAAAAACTGTTCAGCAACGCTCGCTTTGATGTAGATTGGAAGGGTCCATGTACGTTGGAGAAGCGCATGAGCGCACCCGTCCTCTCTGCCGCCGTTGCACTCCCCCGTGCCGTCGCACGCTCCGGTCCTGCCGCCGCCGGTTTGTCCTTGGACACCGGAGCAGCCGAGCATGCCGGTCTGCCTGCGGTTGCAGAGGTCGGGAGCGAGGAGAAGCTGCCGCTGTGGGCACGCATGCTGGTGATCTTCGGCGGCGCGCTCGCCTGCTGGGCGGTGATCTTCGCAGCGGTGGCCGCGGTCACCCGCTGACCGGCGAAGAGGCCGGCAGCGGCGCTGACCGGCCAACAACCTATCGAATATTCAACCGCCGATCCGCTCATCCATCCGGGCAATCGAGTACCCGCCGCAAATAACGCCAAGCACGACCGTCGCGATTACGGCAATCGCCACTCCCAACAGCATCCTGGTACTCCTTCTATAATCCTCCGCTTTTTACGGGCCGGCGGTAGATATCTCTCTTCGTCAACAGCGGAGAGCGGAAATCATCGTCACCCCTTGCGAATTAGACGTGCCGAGCACGCGAAAGATCGCAGCGGCATCGTCCGCAGCATCCATCTGCTTTTGATGAAAAATAAACGGAACTCAACCTAGGGTCGGATCACCGCCAACCCTGGGAGTTTCTGTTGCCTTCGCGCCGCCCACGACGAGCCCGCGGCTCCGCCGCCGTGCACGCCTTGTGCCTTGCCGCAGCAGCAACGGCAGCGGCGGTCGTCTTTCCCGCTGCCGCCGCTGATGTACCGGCCCCGGCGCGGGGAACCGCCGCGACGCCGTCGGCGGACGATGCAGAGGCTTCGGCCCCCGGCCGCCCGGCGGCGCTGCGGCGCACGCTCGACGAGCTGTTCGACGCGACGCTGCGCGACCCGGCGGACCTGTCGCTGACGCTGCGCTACGCCGAAGCCGCGACGCAGCTCGGCGATTTCGAGGCGGCGATCACCGCGCTGGAGCGCATCCTCTTCTTCAACCCGGCGCTCGCGCAGGCGCGGCTCGAACTGGGTGTCCTGTATTTCCGGCTCGGCTCGCACGGGGTTGCCCGCGGCTACCTTGAGGGGGCGAAGCGCAGCGAGTCGCTGCCGCCGGACCTGCGCGCCCGCGTCGACGAGTACCTCGCCCGGATCGTCGCGCTGGAGCAGCGGCACCGGCTGACCGGTCAGGTCTTCGCCGGCCTCCAGCATCAGAGCGACGCCAACCTCGGGCCGAACTCGCCGCTGGTCCGCGCCGCGCCGTTCGGGGTGACGACCACCGCGACGCTGGAAAACCGCTTCGTCAAGCAGGCCGACCAGAACCTCTTCGCCGGCGGCTCCGGGCTCTACGCCTACGACCTCCAGGATCAGGACCACGACCATTTCGAGGTTACCGCCGCGGGATATGCGTCGAAGCATTTCCGGGTGCGCAGCTTCGACCTGGACGTGATCGAGGCGACCGCCGGCCCGCGCTTCGGCTTCGCGACTCGCGGCCTGCCGGATCTCAGCGTCCGGCCGTATGCGATCGGCAACTATGTCCGGCTCGGGCGCGATCCGTACTTCCACAGCTACGGCGCCGGCATCGAGGGCGTGCAGTCGACGCTCGACGGCAAGCTCCTGCTGAAGGGCATCTACGAGCATCGCGAGAAGAACTTCGAGGACGCGCCGGATCGCCCGACCTCGCGCGAGCTGACCGGACGGGACGACATCGTCTCGCTCTCGGCGGTCGCCGCCGTCGCGGACGGCCAGCTGCTCGGCGCGACCGCCGGCTTCACCCGGCAGGACACGCGCGCCGAGGACCAGAGCAACCGCGAGTTCACGGCCACCGTCACCTACCAGATCACGCATCCGGCGCCGTTCGGCCTCGCCCTGCCCGGCGCAGCCGGCGCGGCATGGCAAACGGGATTCTACGGCAGCCGTGCGGTCGCGCTGTACGACGCGCCGAACCCGGCGATCGACATCGACGCGACGCGCGCCGACCGCCGCTGGCGTTTCGGCGCGATCGAGACAGTGCCGGTCGCCGACAACGTCGCGCTGATCGTGCAGATCCAGCGCGACATCGTATCGTCGACGCTGCCGAACTTCGCCTACTCCAGCCTTTCCGTGCTGTTCGGGCCGCAGGTCCGCTTCTGAGGACACCGCCATGATGCCTCCGCGCTCGCCCGGTCATCGCCGCCGCCGCAAGCCCAGGCGACATCCTTTCGCGGCAGCGTCGGCCGCCGCGCTGGCCGGCCTCGTTCTCCTCCCCGTCGCGGCGCCCGGCGTGGCCGGGGCGCAGGAGCGGGTCGGCGTCGCGAGCGCCGTGAACCCCAACGCAACCGGCGAACCGCCGGACCAGGCGGTGCGCACGCTCGTACTCGGCAACGAGATCGTGTTCAACGAGACGATCCGCACCCAGACGGACGGACAGACGCAAATCGTCTTCCTCGACCGCTCGTCGCTCAGCGTCGGGCCGGCGAGCGAGGTGGTGATCGACAAATTCGTCTACGATAGGGGCGCCGGCACCGGTCAGCTCGTCGCGAGCGTCGGCAAGGGCCTGTTCCGCTATGTCGGCGGCGTGCTCAGCAAGAACCCGGACGCCGTGACGATCCGGACTCCGACCGCGACGATCGGCGTCCGCGGCGGCGTCGCGCTGATCAGCGTCGACGGCGATGGCCGCACCGCGGTGACCTTCGTATACGGCAAGGAGGTCGCGGTGACGGCGAACGCCGCCGGCGGCGCGGGCAGGAGCGGCGGCGGCACCGTGCGGCTCGTCCGTCCCGGCTACTCGACGACGGTCGCCGCGATCACCGCCGGCGCCGCCGCCGCCGCCGCCGCGCCGCCATCGGCTCCCGTGCAGGTGCCGAGCACGGCCCTGGCGGCGCTGACCGCCCAGCTCGACGGGCGCGCGGGCGGCGACGGCGGCGCGGCGGAGGTGCCTTCGCCGGTGCTGGTCCAGCAGAGCGGATATGCCCAAGCCAACTCCGCGGACCCGGCGCGCGCCGCCGCCGACGCGCAGAGCAACGGCACGCCCTCGTCCGCACAGGCTGCGGCGCCGCCGCCGACCGATCCGGCATCGCCGCCGCAGTTGCAGCAGGCGCAGACCGTGCTCCAGCAGGGCGGCGGCGCGTCGCCCGAGCAGATCGCCTTCCTCACCGAGTTCATCCGCCGGGAAGCCGCGGAAAACACCGACTACATGCTGGCGCCGGACTTCACCAAGCAGCTTCTCGTGGATCTGGCGACGACGACGGACCTCCGGGCGCTGCTGCCGTCCGGCCCGCTCTCGGCCGACCTCGCCCTGCCGCTGACCGGCGTCGCGAGCTACAGCGGGTCGCTCGTCGCCGAGGTCTCCGACGGCGGCGCCCGCTCGGTGACCCGCGGCACCTTCTCCGGCCAGTACGATTTCGCCCGAGGCCAGCCCGCCTATCTTGTCCTGACCAATATCGGCGGCCGGACCTTCAGCACCTCGCCGGCATTCGTGCCGCATAGCGGCGACGGCGGCCAAAGCTATGTGTTCCTGAACGGCGACGTCGGCACCGGCATCGGCGGACCGGTGTTCGGCAAGTTCTACGACGGGCCGGGCGGGAAGCCCGGCGGGCAGGTGCTCGGCAACTTCCTGATCTCCAGCCAGCAGCCCGGCGGCAGCTTCTACGCGAGCGGATTCTTCGGCGGAACGCAAGACGGCTACTCCGACCCGTTCGCCCCGCTGACGGCGTTCCTGCTCCAGGATTCTCACATCACCATGGTCCTTCCTGCCGGCACACCTACCCCGGAGGTCACCGTGCCGACCACGGGGCAGGTCACCTTCACCGGTACCGTGGTGGCGGCGGTCGACACCGGCGGCGGCGCGACGAGTCAGGTGGCTACGTACAGCGGCCCATGGGACTTCGGGACGCGGCGCGGAACGATCGTGATCGGCAGTCTCGGCGGCACGAGCTTCAGCGGCTCCATCTCGGCCGCCCAAACGACGGGCGGCGCGACGTTGGCGGGAGCGTTCAGCGGAACGCTGTCGGGTGGCCCGCTCGGCTCCGGCGGCGTCCCGACGATCCGCGGCAACGTCCAGGGACAGTTCTACGACTCTGCCGGCGTGCCCGCGAAGCAGCAGGCCGGCTCGTTCGCTCTGGAGGGCCCCGGCTACATGGCGATCGGGCGGCTCCTCGGCACCCGGTAGCAACGCCCGGTCGTCCAATAGTTCGGCGCGGCGCGGCGGCCGGCCTTGCAGCGCCGCCCAGCGTCTGCGAGGCTGCCGCCGCCATGGAGCTCCATCCGATCACGCCGCCGAACGACCGCAACCGGCCGCCGACCGGCGGCGCCGGCAACGGAGACCGCCGCCCCGCCGCGCATCGCTTCCCGCGGAGCGCCCGCGTCGCCACGGCGGCGATCCTGCTGCTCGGCCTGTGGATCCTGCACGATTTCCTGCCGGCGCTCGCCTGGGCGGCGGTGTTCGCGATCGCGACATGGCCGCTCTACCAGCGGTTCGAACGGGCTATGCCGCCGCGCGGACGGCACGGTCCGCTCGCGGCGCCGCTCGTGCTGACGCTGCTGATCGGGCTGATCTTCGCCGTGCCGCTGACGCTCGCCGCCGTCGAGGCCGGGCGCGAGGCGCATACCGTCGTGCATTACGTCGCCGAGGCGCAGCGCAACGGAATCCCGGCGCCGGACTGGGTGAGCGGCGTTCCGATCGTCGGGCAGCGGGCGGCGGAGTGGTGGAATGACAACCTCGGCGATCCCGATTCGGTGGCCGAGCTGATCGGCCGCGCCGACCGCTCGGCGCTCATGCATTGGACGCGGACCTTCGGCGTGCAGCTCGTGCATCGCCTGACGCTGTTCCTGTTCACGCTGCTGACGCTGTTCTTCCTGTACCGCGACGGCGCCGCCTTCGGCCGCCGGGTGATGGGATTGATCAACCGCGCGATGGGCAGCCAGGGCGAGCGGCTGGCGGCCCATGTGATCGCCGCCGTGCACGGCACGGTGAACGGGCTCGTCCTGGTCGGACTCGGCGAAGGCGCGCTGATGGGGATCGCCTACGTGATCGCCGGCGTGCCGCACCCGGTCCTGTTCGGCGCGCTCACCGCGGTGCTGGCGATCGTCCCGTTCGGAGCGCCGGTCATGTTCGGCGCGGCGGCGCTGTCGCTGATCATGAACGGGGACGCGCTCGCCGCCGCGATCGTCCTCGGCCTCGGACTGGCGATGGTGTTCGTCGCCGACCACTTCATCCGGCCGGCGCTGATCGGCGGCGCGGTGCGCCTGCCGTTCCTGTGGGTCCTGCTCGGCATCCTCGGCGGGCTGGAGACGTTCGGACTGCTCGGCCTGTTCCTCGGGCCGGCGGTGATGGCGGCGCTGATCTCCCTGTGGCGCGACTGGACCGATCCGCCGCCGCCGCTCGTCCCGTCCGCAACGGCCGGGAAGAGTATCGACGCGGCACAACGGTAAGGCGAGGGCGCAACGAAAAATCAACCCCTTGACCGTACCGTCGCGGCGTTCCGGGTGCGTGAACACCTCGCGTTGCGCCTGTGGCCATCCTAGTCCGCGGCGCGCCGCGGCCGGGCGAATACGCGCACATACCTTGCCGCTGCGAAGCCCTGTCACTATGGTTGCGCGCGGCACCGTTTCCTTCCGCCCCAGCGAGTGTCCGACGAATGCGCCGTTCCTTCAATCGCTCCTTCCGCCCCGTCTGCCGTCTCGCCGGGCCCGTGCTGGCTGCCGCGATCCTTCTCGCCGGCTGCGCCGGCACGCCGAAGACGGCGGAGGACGCCGACGATCCCTACGCCCCGAACGACCCGATCGAGAACGTCAACCGGCAGATCTTCGAGTTCAATCTCGCGCTCGACCGTTACGTGCTGAAGCCGACGGCGCAGGCCTACCGGTGGGCGCTGCCTGAGTTCGCACGGAACGGCGTGCGCAACTTCCTCTACAATCTCTCCTCGCCGCTGATCCTCGCGAACGACGCGCTGCAGGCGAACGGCGAGCGCGCCGGCACGACGTTCGCCCGGTTCTGGATCAACTCGATCCTCGGCTTCGGCGGCGTCCAGGACGTCGCCACCGGCCTCGGCATCCAGTACCACGACGAGGATTTCGGACAGACCCTCGCGGTCTGGGGCGCGCCCGAAGGACCTTACCTGATGCTCCCGGTGTTCGGTCCCTCGAACCCGCGCGACGCGGCCGGCCTCGGCGCCACGTTCGTCTCCGACCCCTTCACTCTCGGGATGGATGCCGCAGGACTCGACTACATACCCTACATTCGGTCCGTGACCTCGGCGGTGGATACGCGCTCGCGCAACATCGAGCTGTTCGACCAGATCGAGCGGACCTCGCTCGACTACTACGCCACGGTCCGCAGCCTCTACCGCCAGCGGCGCGCCGCCGAGATCCGCAACGACGACGCGGCGGCGGCCGGCGCCGGTGCGCCGGCGCTAACGCCGACGCCCGCCACGCCCCAGCGCACGCCCTGATCTTCGAGTCATCCATTTGCCGGAAGCCGACATGCCGATGCAGATCCGCCCTTTCCTCCTAGCCCTCGGGTTCGCCGTCGCCATCGTGACCGCCGCCCTGCCCTCCGGGGCCGGCGCGGTGCCGTCGAACCCGGAGTCCCTGATCAACGATCTCGGCAGCAAGACGATCTCGCTGCTCCAGCAGAAGCAACTGCCGGAAGCGGATCGCGAGAAGCAGTTCCGCTCGCTGCTGCACGACGGCTTCGACATGGGGCAGATGTCGCGCTTCGTGCTCGGTCCGTACTGGCGGACCGCCAGCGACCAGCAGCGCCAGGAATTCGTCAAGCTGTTCGAGGACTATATCGTCACCGCCTATAGCGGCCGGTTCAGCCAGTACAGCGGCGAGCAGTTCAAGGTGGTCGGGTCGCGTCCGGAGGGCGACGGCGCCCTCGTCAACAGCCAGATCCTGCGCGCCAACGGCGGCCCGCCGATCAAGGTGGACTGGCGCGTCGGCAAGGAAGGCGCCGATTTCAAGATCGACGACGTCGTCGTCGAGGGCGTCAGCCTGCTGGTGACGCAGCGCCAGGAGTTCGCCTCGGTGATCCAGCGCAACGGCGGACAGCTTGACGCGTTGCTGAAGCTCATGCGCGAGAAGACGCAGCGCTGATCCGACTCCGAAACGGCCCGGCGACCTGACTGCCGGGCAGGCCGAAATCGAAGGGCGGCACGGCAGATCCAGCGCCGTGCCGCCCTTCCTATTTTTGCGGAATTCCGGCCGCCGGTGGTCAGGCGCGGGTCAGCGGCTTGTAGTGGATGCGGTGCGGCTGGTCGGCGTCGGCGCCGAGGCGCCGCTTCCGGTCCGCCTCGTACTCCGCGTAGTTGCCCTCGAACCAGACGACCTGGCTCTCGCCCTCGAAGGCGAGGATGTGGGTCGCGATCCGGTCGAGGAACCAGCGGTCGTGGCTGATCACCGCCGCGCAGCCCGGAAAATCGAGCAGCGCGTCTTCGAGCGCGCGCAACGTGTCGACGTCGAGATCGTTGGTCGGCTCGTCGAGCAGGATCAGGTTGGCGCTCTGCTTCAGCATCTTGGCGAGGTGCACGCGGTTGCGCTCGCCACCGGAGAGCTGGCCGACCTTCTTCTGCTGGTCGGCGCCGCGGAAGTTGAACAGCGCGCAATAGGCGCGGCTCGGCATCTTGCGGCGGCCGAGGTCGATCTCGTCCTGCCCGCCCGAGATCTCTTCCCACACCGTCTTGTTCGGCGCCAGGGCGTCGCGCGACTGGTCGACGTAGCCGAGCGTCACCGTCTCGCCGACGCGGAAGCTGCCGCCGTCCGGCGCATCCTGTCCAGTGACCATGCGGAACAGCGTCGTCTTGCCGGCGCCGTTCGGCCCGATGATGCCGACGATGCCGCCGGGCGGCAGGCGGAACGATAGATCCTCCATCAGGAGCCGATCGCCGAAGCCTTTCGAGACGTGCTCGGCCTCGATCACGAGGTCGCCGAGGCGCGGCCCCGGCGGCAGCACGATCTGCGCGGTCTCGGGCGCCTTCTCGCGGCTCTGCGCGACCAGCATGTCGTATGCCTGGAGGCGCGCCTTGCTCTTCGCCTGCCGGGCGCGCGGGCTCTGCCGCACCCATTCCAGCTCGCGCTCCAGCGTGCGCTGGCGCGCCGCCTCCTGCTTGCCCTCCTGCTCCAGCCGCTTCTGCTTCTGCTCCAGCCAGCCGGAGTAGTTGCCTTCGTACGGGACGCCGCGGCCGCGATCGATCTCCAGGATCCAGCCGGCGACTTCGTCGAGGAAATAGCGGTCGTGCGTCACGGTGACGACCGTGCCGGGATACTCGGCGAGGAAGCGCTGCAGCCACGCGACGGACTCGGCGTCGAGATGGTTGGTCGGCTCGTCGAGCAGCAGCAGATCGGGCTTCTGCAGCAGCAGCCGGCAGAGCGCGACGCGGCGGCGCTCGCCGCCGGAGAGCGTCGACACGTCGGCATCGCCCGGCGGGCAGCGCAGCGCGTCCATCGCGATCTCGACGGTGCGCTCCAGCTCCCAGCCGTTCACCGCATCGATCTTTTCCTGCAATTCGCCCTGCTCGGCGATGAGGTCGTTCATCTCGTCGTCGCTGAGCTCCTCGGTGAAACGGGCGCTCACCGCCTCGAACCGCTCCATCAGCGCCTTGGTCGCGGCCATCCCCTCCATCACGTTGCCGGCCACGTCCTTGGCCGGATCGAGTTGCGGCTCCTGCGACAGGTAGCCGACCGTGGCGCCTTCGGCGGCCCATGCCTCGCCGACGAAATCCTTGTCGATGCCCGCCATGATGCGCAGCAAGGTGGACTTACCCGCGCCGTTCATGCCGAGGACGCCGATCTTCGCGCCGGGAAGGAACGAGAGCCAGATGTCCTTCAGGACCTCGCGGCCACCGGGATAGGTCTTGCCCATACCCTTCATGACGTAGATGTACTGATAGGCGGCCATACCAGGGCTTCCGATTCTGACGGGGGGAGAAGAAGGTGCGCCGGCCGGCTGCACGCCCGGCGGCGCCGACGTTGTAGCCAAGGCGCGCCGCAGCCGCAACCCGCGCCCGGTTTTCCACCTTAGCGTTCCAGAATCGAATAGAGGACTCGACCTGAGGTAGCAGCCTCGTCGTTGTATCCGAGACGTTGCAATGTTATGAAATTGACTCGACGGACGATGTATCCGGGGAAGGAATGGCCGCCTGTCCGACGGTCGAAGCAGCCCGGTCGGTCAGCCGCATAGCGTATCGATAACGCGATGGGAGGGAGCGCCTATGTCGAGGATGCCTGCAAACGGCGTGCTGCAGCACGCCGGACCGGCCGGTTCCAAGGGCGTCCCCTGCGCCTCAACAAGGGGAGCCTAGATAGATGACAACTGTAACGGACACCTACGGAAGACCCGGTCGCGCGGTGCTCACCAAAGCGGAGGAGCGCCGGGTCATCTTCGCCTCTTCGCTCGGTACGGTCTTCGAGTGGTACGATTTCTACCTGTACGGCTCGCTTGCCGGGTCGATCAGCAAGGCATTCTTTTCCGGCGTGAATCCGACAGCCGGCTTCATCTTCGCGCTGCTCGCCTTTGCCGCCGGCTTCGCCGTCCGCCCGTTCGGCGCGCTGGTGTTCGGTCGCCTCGGCGACATCGTCGGCCGTAAATACACCTTCCTCATCACGATCGTCATCATGGGCGCCTCCACCGCGCTGGTCGGCATCATGCCGGGCTATGCGGCGATCGGCATCTGGGCGCCGGTCGTGCTGATCGGGCTGCGCCTGCTGCAAGGTCTCGCGCTGGGCGGCGAGTACGGCGGTGCGGCCACGTACGTCGCCGAGCATGCGCCGATGGGCAAGCGCGGCCTCTACACGTCGTGGATCCAGACGACGGCGACGCTCGGCCTGTTCCTGTCGCTGCTCATCATCCTCGGCTGCCGGCAGGCGATGGACGCCGCCGCGTTCGACGCGTGGGGTTGGCGCATCCCGTTCCTGCTCTCGATCATCCTGCTGGCCATCTCGGTCTGGATCCGGCTGAAGCTGAACGAGTCCCCGCTCTTCGCGCAGATGAAAGCCGAGGGCAAGACGTCCAAGGCGCCGCTGACCGAATCGTTCGCCCACTGGGGGAACCTCAAGATCGTCCTGCTGGCGCTGTTCGGCCTGACGGCCGGTCAGGCAGTGGTGTGGTACACCGGCCAGTTCTACGCCCTGTTCTTCCTCACGCAGACGCTGAAGGTCGACCCGCAGACCTCCAATCTGCTGATCGCGGCGGCGCTGCTGATCGGCACGCCGTTCTTCGTCATATTCGGCGCGCTGTCCGACAGGATCGGCCGCAAGCCGATCATCCTCGGCGGGTGCCTGCTGGCGGTGCTGACGCTGTTCCCGCTGTTCAAGGCGCTGACCCACTACGCCAACCCGGCGCTCGAAGCGGCGCAGGCAACGGCCCCGGTCGTCGTCGTGGCCGACCCGGCGGAGTGCTCGTTCCAGTTCAACCCGGTCGGCACGTCGAAGTTCACGTCGTCGTGCGACATCGCCAAGAGCGCGCTGGTGAGCCGCGGCATCCCGTACTCGAACGAGGCGGCTCCGGCGGGCACGACCGCGCAGGTCAAAGTCGGCGACGCCGTGATCAACGGCTACGACGGGAAGGCCGCCGACGCGAAGGATAAGGGCTCCGCCTTCGTTAAGTCGTTGGCAGACTCGCTGAACTCGGCCGGGTATCCGACGAAGGCGGACCCGAACCGGATCAATTACGTGATGGTCACGGTGGTTCTGCTGGTGCTGGTGATCTTCGTCACGATGGTGTACGGCCCGATCGCGGCGATGCTGGTCGAGCTGTTCCCGACGCGGATCCGCTACACGTCGATGTCGCTGCCGTACCATATCGGCAACGGCTGGTTCGGCGGCTTCCTGCCGACTACGTCCTTCGCGATCGTCGCCGCCACGGGCAACATCTATGACGGCCTGTGGTATCCGGTCGTGATCGCCGCGATGACCTTCGTCGTCGGCCTGCTGTTCGTGCGCGAGACGAAGGACAGACCGATCGACGTCTGACGGACATAGCCTGCTAGGCCGGTAACGCCGGCCGATGTAACGGAAGGCCGCGTCCCCTGCCCGGGACGCGGCCTTCTTCGTTCTCCGCCTGACTGATTGCCCCGAGACTACCTGCGGGTGAGAAATCCGGAGGGCGGAGCCCATCCTGCGGCGGAACGCTCCGCAATAAGGCTCAGCCTGCAGCGCGCGGCTTGGCGCGGTGCGTCGGCACGGCGCGGAGCGGGTCCTCCGGCCAGTCGTGCTTCGGGTAGCGGCCGCGCATCTCGG
>DASWRT010000482.1:0-30356 GCA_036403035.1 Allostellaceae bacterium
GCTGTCGTCACCGCGGGTCACTCCGTTTGCGCAGATGGATGGGACCGAAACGCTCGGTCTGGCGCAGTTCGATCTGTCCGTCCTTGGCCAATTGCAGGCCGGCCACGAAGGTCGCGGCCAAAGCCGAGCGACGGCGCGCCGGATCGGTCAGGCCGGCCGGCAGGAAGGCCTCGAGCGTCTGCCAGTCGATCGCGATGCCCAGCATGCGGCCCAGCCGCTCGGCCGCTTCCTCGACCGAGAAGAACTGCATCGCCGCGATCTGGTAGGTGTCGGCGTCCTTGGGCCGCACCTGGTGGCCGTACGCCGCTAGCAGGTCGTAGAGCTTCACGTCCCCGATCGCGCGGCGCACGACCACCACGCCCTCGGGCTGGCCGCGCATGAAAACGTCCTTGCCGAGCTGCGGCCGCGCCATCAGGCGCACGCCCGCCTCCTGCATCGCCTCGAGGCGGCGGAGCTGCCATTGCAGGGCGTCGGCCATCTCCTGGCCGGACGGCTCCTCGCCCGCAGGCGGTTCGGGCAGCAGCAGGCGCGACTTGAGATAGGCGAGCCACGCCGCCATGACGAGGTAATCGGCGGCGAGTTCGAGGCGGAGCCACTGCGCCTCGGCAACGAAGGCGAGATACTGATCGGCGAGGCGCAGGATCGAAATCCTGGTCAGGTCCACCTTCTGCTCGCGGGCCAGCGAGAGCAGCACGTCGACCGGTCCCTCGTATGCGCCGAGGTCGACCACCAGCTCGGGTCCGGCGGGCGCAGGTACCGTCGCCGCCCCGGCGGCCCCGGCTCGCGGCGGCGGATGCGGCGCCTCGAACGGCGCCTCGCCCTCCGCGGCGGAAACGCCGGTGCCGTTCGCCATCACGGGCGGATGAGGATGCAACCGACGTTGCGGCGCTTAAGCTCCGTGCAGAGGCGCTCGGCAGCGCCCGCTTCGACGATCGGCCCGGCCTGGATCCGGTAGTAGGTGCCCCGGTCGGCGAGGTCGATCCGCGAATTGACGGCGCTTAGCTTGCCGAGGAGATCGGCGTGGACGTGCTTCAGGCGCTCCCATTCATGGCGAGCGGCCTCGTCGGTATGCAGCGCGCCGAGCTGGATGCGATACCCCTTCGCGGATGCCGCCCCCGCGGGCGGCGGCGGCGGAGCAGTGACGGTGGCCGGCTTCGCCGGGGCGGCGGGCGCGGCTACCGGCGGGTTGGACGGCTGCGCTGCTGCGGCGGCTGACGCGGGTGCGGGTGCGGCCGGCGGAGGAGCGCCGACAGCGGCGGCGGCAGGCGCTTCGTCCGCCACCCCTGCGGCAGGCGGCTCCGCCGCGGCCTGTGCCGGCTCGGGCGGCGGAGGCGGCGCGACTGGGCGTGCCATCGGCGCTTCCGGCGGCGGCAGCAGGCGCTCGACCTGCCCCTGCGGGACCTTCTCCGGGTTGTAGATGAAGCTGTCCTGGTTCGGGATCGCCATACCGCCGGGCTGTTCCGGCCTGACCTTCAGCGCCCGGTCGTCGGCGCGCAGCAGCGGCGCCTCGCCGGAGGGACCGCGATGCGCGGTCTCCTTGTAGGCATACCAGAGCCCGCCGCCGAACAGCGCCATCACCGCGACCGTCAGCGCGGTCAGCAGGACGCGGCGGAAGCCGCCGCCGCCGGCCGCCGTGCGACCGTGACGCGCGGAGAGGTAGTCCTGCTCCTCGTCGAGCGGTCCGAGATTGTAGGCGGTCATCGCATTTCCTCCACCGGCTCGACGCCGAAGACGCTGAGGCCGGACGCGATGACGATCGCGACGCCGCGCAGCAGGGCGAGCCGGGCTGCGCTCAATGTCGCATCGCCCGGCGCCAGGAAGCGCAGCGACGCGTCGGCGTTGCCCTTGTTCCACAGCGCATGGAACAGGGCGGCCAGTTCGTGAAGGTAAAAAGCCAGCCGGTGCGGCTCGTGCGCCTCCGCCGCGGCCTCGACGACGCGCGGCCAGTTGGCGAGGTGCCGGACGATGCCGATCTCGGCCGGGTCGGCGAGCCGGTCGAGCGGCGTCGCGGCGAGCGCCGTATCCGTCAGGTCGAGATCCGGAAATTCCTGACGCGCGTGGCGCATCACCGAAGCGGCGCGGGCATGCGCGTACTGCACGTAGAAGACCGGGTTGTCCTTCGACTGCTCCATCACCTTAGCGAAGTCGAAGTCGAGCGCCTGATCGTTCTTCCGCGTCAGCATCATGAAGCGGAAGGCGTCCTTGCCGACCTCGTCGATCACGTCGCGGAGCGTGACGAAGGTGCCGGCGCGCTTCGACATGCGCACCGGCTCGCCGTTGTCGAACAGGCTGACGAGCTGGCACAGCTTCACGTCCAGCGAGCCCTTGCCGCCGGTCGTCGCCGTCACCGCGGCCTGCATGCGCTTGACGTAACCGCCGTGGTCGGCGCCCCAGACGTCGATCATCGCCGGGAAGCCGCGGCGGAACTTGTCGAGATGGTAGGCGATGTCCGCCGCGAAGTAGGTCCAGGATCCGTCCGACTTCTTGAGCGGCCGGTCGACGTCGTCGCCGAACGACGTCGACCGGAACAGCGTCTGCGGGCGCGGCTCCCAATCGTCCGGCAGCTTGCCCTTGGGCGGCTCCAGCACGCCGGTATAGACGAGACCGGCGGCCTCCAGGGTGCGCATCGCCTCGTCGATCGCACCGGCTTCGAGCAGCCCGCGCTCGGACGAGAAAACGTCATGGCGGACGCCCACGGCGGCTAGATCCTCGCGGATCAGCGCCATCATCCAGTCGACGGCGAAGGAACGAAGCGGAGCGAGCCAGACCGCTTCCGGCTCGTCCTTCCAGCGCGCGCCGTCGCGCTCGACGAGCGCCTGCGCGGTCTCCTTGAGGTATTCGCCGGGGTAGAGTCCCTCCGGGACGGCTCCGACCGCCTCGCCGAGCGCCTCGCGATAGCGGAGGTGGAGCGAGCGGGCGAGGACATCGACCTGCGCGCCGGCGTCGTTGATGTAGTACTCGCGGCAAACCGCGAACCCGGCCTTCCGCAGCAGCGAGGCGAGCGCATCGCCGACGATGGCGCCGCGGCCGTGCCCGACATGCATCGGTCCGGTCGGGTTCGCCGAAACGTACTCGACGTTGGCCGGCGTGCCGCCGCCGGCGCGGGAATCCCCATAGGCCGTTCCGGCGCGGAGAATCTCGGCAAGCCGCTCGCGCCAGAACCCGTCTTCGATGCGCAGGTTGATGAAGCCCGGCCCGGCGACCGACGCTTCGGTGACCGAGGGATGCGCCTTCAGGCGCTCTGCGATCGCCTCGGCGAGGTCGCGCGGCTTCATCCCGGCCGGCTTGGCGAGCACCATCGCGGCGTTCGTCGACACGTCGCCGTGAGCCGGATCGCGCGGCGGCTCGACGGCGACGCGCGAGGCGTCGAGACCGGGCGGCAGCCGCCCATCCCGCGCCAGCCCGTCCAGCACCCGCACGACCTCGTCCTGAAAATACCTGAAAACGTTCATCACTAGACAGTCGCGTACGTATCAAACAACCGATGGTGCTCGTCGAGGGCGAAACGGTCGGTCATGCCCGCGATGTAGTCGGCGACGACGCGCGCAGTCGCCGCCCCGCCCGGACCGCCGGTCGCCGGCTGCCACTCGGTCGGCAGGCATTGCGGCTCGGAGAGGAACAGCTCGAACAGGTCCTGAACGATGCGCCGCGCTTTCGACGTCATCCTGTTGACCTTGTAATGGCGATACATGCGTTCGAAAAGAAAAGCTTTGAGATTTCCGTTACTCGCCGCGATTTGCGTCGAGAATGCAACAAGCGGCTGGCGCAGCGTGCGCACGTCTTCGACGCTCGCCACCCCGAACTGGTCGATCCGCCGCCGCGTCTCCTCGACGAGGTCGGTCGCCAGACGATCGATCAGGCGGCGGATCGATTCGTGGACCAGCCGCCCCTGCTCGATGCCGGGATAGCGTTCGGCGACCTCGCGGAAGACCGCGCCGACGAGCGGCACCCCGTGGAGATCGTCGACCGAGAACAGGCCGGCCCGCAGCCCATCGTCGATGTCGTGGCTGTGATAGGCGATGTCGTCGGCGAGCGCCGCCACCTGCGCTTCGGCGCCCGCGAACGTCGAAAGATCGAGCGGACAGCGAGAATCGTACTCGGCGATCGTTGGCGGAACGGCGCGGTCCTGGCCGGCACCGCCGGTCAGCGGACCGTTATGCTTCACCGTCCCTTCGAGCGTCTCCCACGTGAGATTGAGCCCGTCGAACTCGGCGTAGCGGCGCTCCAGCTTCGTCAGGATGCGGAACGTATGGTCGTTGTGGTCGAAGCCGCCGAAGCGTTCCATCGCATCGGCGAGCGCGTCCTCGCCGGCATGGCCGAACGGCGCGTGGCCGAGATCGTGCGCCAGGGCCAGCGTTTCGGCGAGGTCTTCGCAGAGGCCGAGCGCGCGGGCGATGCTGCGGGCGACCTGCGCGACCTCGACGCTGTGCGTCAGGCGGGTGCGGTAGTGGTCGCCTTCGTTATAGACGAACACCTGGGTCTTGTACTGCAAACGCCGGAACGCCCGCGAATGGATGATGCGGTCGCGGTCGCGCTGGAACGGCGTCCGCGTCGCGCTCTCGGCCTCCGGGTGCAGTCGGCCGCGGCTCGCCTCGGGCGCGCACGCATACGGAGCGAGCAGGGCTGAGCGGGGATCCATGGGACCGGAACGTACCGGCGGCGCCGACGGGTTGCAATCGCCGCGGCCCGCTCGGCATGCCGGGCCGTTTGACAAGGGCAATCGGCTCCTTACATAACAGTTCGCGAATTGGTTTCGCCGGGTCGCGCGCCAACCGTGCATCGGCTGCGGCGGACATTGCCATGGGGACGATTGATGGCAGAAGGAAGTGGCGTGGCGCCGCAGCGTGCGATCGCGATCTCCGAAAGCGCCGCGAGACGGATCTCGACGCTCCTCGCCCAGGATGGCACGCCGAACGCGTTCGTGCGGATTGCGGTTTCCGGCGGCGGCTGCTCCGGCTTCCAGTACGGGTTCTCGATCGACGACTCGCGGCAGAGCGAGGATTTGACGTTCGAGCGCGACGGCGCGCAGATCGTCGTCGACGAGACGTCGCTGGAACTGCTGAACGGCGCCGAGATCGATTTCGTCGAGGACATGATGGGCGCGGCGTTCCAGGTGCGGAACCCGAACGCGGCATCGTCCTGCGGCTGCGGCAACTCCTTTTCGATCGGCTGACGCAGCCGGCGCCGGCCGCCGCCGGTTCGCCCCCTCCCCACCTTCCGGCCCGCCGCTCCCGCCGCGGCGGGCCTTTGCATGCAAGGGTCTGCCGCGGTGCGCATCGCCTCCTGGAACGTCAATTCTGTCAAGGCCCGGCTCGGCAACGTGCTTACGTGGCTCGACGATGCGAAGCCGGACGTCGTCTGCCTCCAGGAGATCAAGTGCGTCGACGCCGACTTCCCGCTGCTGGAGCTGCGCGGGGCCGGCTACTACGCCGAAATCCACGGGCAACGGACCTACAACGGCGTCGCGATCCTGTCGCGCGAGCCGGCGCGCGACGTCCGGCGGGGCCTGCCGGGCGACTCGTCCGACGAGCAGGCGCGCTATATCGAGGCGACGATCGGCGACGTGCGCGTCGCGTCGATCTACCTGCCGAACGGCAACCCGACGGGAACCGGCAAGTACGATTACAAGCTGCGCTGGATGGACCGCCTGATCGCGCACGCGCAGACGCTGCTGCCGGCGGAGACGCCGTTCGTGCTGGCCGGCGACTACAATGTCTGTCCGACCGACGACGACGTCTACGACCCGGTGGGCTGGCGCGGCGACGCGCTGTGCCTGCCGCAGAGCCGGGAACGGTACCGCAAGCTGGTCAATCTCGGGCTGACCGACGCGCTGCGCGTGTTCCACCCGGAGCCGCATATCTACACGTTCTGGGACTACCAGGCCGGCCGCTGGTACCGCGACGAGGGGCTGCGCATCGACCATCTGCTGCTGTCGCCGCAGGCCGCCGACCGGCTGGCCGGCTGCGAGGTCGACAAGCGGCCGCGCGGACGCGAGAAGGCGTCCGATCACACGCCGATCGTCTGCGAACTGCGCGGCGACGCCGGCAAGGGTTGAGACCCGCGCCGGCATTAAAACCTGAGGGCTAGTCCCGCGGGCCGCCAAGGCGGCGGGCGACCGCGCGGTCGAGGAGATTGAAGCCGCGCTCGCTCAGTTCGCGGAAACGCGCCGCGATCTCCTGCGCCGCCTCGTCGCGGCGGACGACCTCCGCCGCGAACGGCGCCGCGTCCGGCAGATCCGGAAAATGCAGGCTGCCCTTGATCGTGTCGCCGACGGCGATCGGGCGCGCGAAGCCGCCGAGCAGAATACCGCCGAACGACCAGTTGACCGACCGGTACTCGACGCCGTCGACGGTGACGACCATCGTCGGCAGCGGATGCCGCCGATCGCGCCGCTTCTCTTCCCGATCGAAGCTGGTCCGTACCGTTTTCACCCTGTCGCTCCGATGCTGCGCGATCTCCAAGCCGCACGGTAGAGCGGGACGGTTAAAGAACCTTATCGGATCGCGGTCTATAAAGAACGAGGCGGCGCGGAGCATGAAGGCCGCGACGCGGAAGACGAGCGGCCGGGCCGGATACTATCCGCGGCGCGTATCCTCGTCTTCCCGCATAGACGTCTCGCCCGGTGGCGGGTAGCGGTGAACGCCGCCGCGGAAATCCTCGACCTGCCATCCGTCGGCGCCGGCCGGCTCGATGTAGGACGGACCGACCGGCGCCTTGCCGTGACCGCCCGGTATGTCGAGCACGTAGGTGGGCTGGCAGAGCCCGGAGAGGCGCCCGCGCAACGCCCTCATCAGACGCCGGCCGTCCGCGATCGTCGTGCGAAAGTGCCCGGTGCCGCGCGCCAAGTCGAGATGGTGGAGATAGTACGGCCGGACCCGCATCGCGACGAGGCCCCGGAACAGCTCGGCCAGCGTGTCCGGGTCGTCGTTGACGCCGCGCAGCAGCACGGTCTGCCCGAGCAGCGGAATGCCTGCCTTCGCCAGACGGCGGCAGGCGGCGCGCACGCCGTCCGTCAGCTCGCGCGGGTGGTTCGCATGCACCGCTACGTACACCGCGGTCTCGGCATCGAGCGCCGCGACGAGCGCCTCGTCGATCCGGTCGGGATCGACCACCGGCACGCGGGTATGAAATCGGATGACCCGAACGTGCGGAATCGCGTCGAGCGCGCGGACGATGCCGGCGATGCGGCGCGGCGACAGCATGAAAGGATCGCCGCCGGTGACGATTACCTCCCAGATCTCCGGGCGCGCCGCGATGTAGTCCAGCGCGGCATCGAGATCGGCCGGCGAGAGCGCTTCGCCGCCCGGTCCGACCTGCTCCCGCCGGAAGCAGAAGCGGCAATAGACCGGGCAGGCATGCAGCGGCTTCAGCAGCACCCGGTCGGGATAGCGGTGCACGATCCCCTTGACCGGCGACAAAGCCTCGTCGCCGATCGGGTCCGCAAGCTCCTCCGGCGCGGTGCGCAGCTCCGCCGGGTCGGGCAGGAACTGGCGGGCGAGCGGGTCGGCCGGATTGCCGGGATCGATCAGCCCGGCGACGTGCGGCGTCAGCGAAACCGCGAACTCGGCCGCGACGGCTTCGAGTCCGGCGAGCCGCTCCGGCGGAACGAGCCCGGCGGCGGCGAGGTCGGCGGGATTGCGCAACGCCTTTTCCCTCTCCCTTTGCGGGAGCGAGGTGGAGCAGGGAGCGCAATCGCCGGACGCCGCGGGCGTACTCTCCTCGCCCTGCCCTCCCCCGCAACGGGGGAGGGTTGCGTCGAGCCGGTCGTCGCTCACAGATCCGCGTAGACGTGCGTCTCGGCGCGTGCGCCGGGATGGGTGACGGCGCCCTTCTCGGCGTCGCCGACCGTCTGCGCGTATTTCCACAGGGCGCCGGACTGGTACTCGTGACGCCGCGGCTGCCACGACTTGCGGCGCTCCGCCAGCTCGGCGTCGGAGAGCGCCACCTCCAGCGTGCCCTTGTCGGCGTCGATCGTGATCCTGTCGCCGTCGCGAAGCAGCGCGATCGGCCCGCCGACTGCGGCCTCCGGCCCGACATGCCCGATGCAGAAGCCGCGCGTCGCGCCCGAGAAGCGTCCGTCGGTGATCAGCGCGACCTTGTCGCCCATGCCCTGACCGTAGATCGCCGCCGTCGTCGCGAGCATCTCCCGCATTCCGGGGCCGCCGCGCGGTCCTTCGTAGCGGATGACGATCACTTCGCCTTCCTTGTAGTCGCGCCGCTCGACGGCCGCGAAGGCGTCCTCCTCGCGGTCGAAGCAGCGCGCCGTGCCGGTGAAGCGGAGGTTCTTCATGCCGGCGACCTTCACGATCGCGCCCTGCGGGGCGAGGTTGCCCTTGAGCCCCACGACTCCGCCGGTCGGCGAAAGCGGCGCGCTGGTCGGGCGGACGACGTCCTGGTTCTTCGGCACGACCACGTCCTGCAGATTTTCGGCGATGGTCTTGCCGGTGACGGTGATGCAGTCGCCGTGCAGGTAGCCGCCGTCGAGCAGCGCCCGCATCACGACCGGCACGCCGCCGATCTCGAACAGGTCCTTCGCGACGTAGCGTCCGCCGGGCTTGAGGTCGGCGATGTAGGGCGTGCGCCGGAAAACCTCGGCGACGTCATGCAGGTCGAACTCGATCCCGGCCTCGTGCGCGATCGCCGGCAGGTGCAGCGCCGCGTTGGTCGAGCCGCCGGAGCAGGCGACGACCATCGCCGCGTTCTCCAGCGCCTTGCGCGTGACGATGTCGCGCGGCCGCAGGTTGCGGCGGATCAGCTCCATCACGCCGATGCCGGACGCTTCGGCGTAGGCGTCGCGCGAGTCGTAGGGTGCCGGCGCGCCGGCCGAGCCGGGAAGCGCGATGCCGAGCGCCTCGGAGACGCAGGCCATCGTGTTGGCCGTGAACTGGCCGCCGCAGGAGCCGGCCGACGGACAGGCGACGCACTCCAACTCGTGCAGGTCATCGTCCGTGATGTTGCCGGCGCTGTGCTGGCCGACCGCCTCGAACACGTCCTGCACGGTCACGTCCTTGCCGCGGAACCGGCCCGGCAGGATCGAGCCGCCATACATGAAGACCGCGGGGACGTTGAGGCGGACCATTGCCATCATGATGCCGGGCAGCGACTTGTCGCAGCCCGCGAAGCCGACGAGGCCGTCGTAGCAGTGGCCGCGCATGGTCAGCTCGACCGAGTCGGCGATCACCTCGCGCGACACCAGCGACGACTTCATGCCGGCATGGCCCATCGCGATCCCGTCGGTCACGGTGATGGTCGTGAACTCGCGCGGCGTGCCGCCGGCGCCGGCGACGCCTTTCTTCGCGGCCTGCGCCTGCCGCGACAGCGCGATGTTGCAGGGAGCGGCCTCGTTCCACGTCGTGGCGACGCCGATGAGCGGCTGCGCGATCTGCTCGTCGGTGAGCCCCATCGCGTAGAGGTACGAGCGATGCGGTGCGCGCTCCGGCCCCACCGTCACATGACGGCTCGGCAGGCGCGACTTGTCCCACGTGCGCGGGGTTCTCACGTCATCCGGCATCTCGGCTGCTCCCTTCGTCTTTCCGGCCTCAGGCGAAGTCGCACCATAGCGAGCCGCCGGCGGGTTTGACTAGGCAGCGCAGCCGCAGACTATTGCCTGCCGGAGCCGCCCGCCGCGCGCCGGTTAGCGTCGGGAGCGCAGTGCGCGTTGACGTCCTTCAGCGCATTCTCGACCTCCATCAGAAGCGCATCGAGGCGGAACGGCTTAAGAAGATAGCGGTACTCGCCGAGTTCCAGGCGCTCGACGTTGGCGTGATCGCCCGTCACGACGATGAGACCCAGCCCTTGGTCCACCGCCAGTTCGGCGAGCGCCCAGCCGCTCTCGGGGCCAGGCAGCGTCAGATCGAGGATCACCACGTCGAGCGGATACGCCGCGACCGCCGAGCGCATCGTCGCGCCGTCGCGCGCGATATGCATCTGGTAGCCCTCGCCGGACAGGAACTCCGCAAGGAGGTCGGCGATATCGCCCTGGTCTTCGACGATCAGGACATGGCAGATCTTTTCCATACGCGAATGCGCTCACTGTTACCCAGTCGTGGATAACAGTTACAGAACGTCAAAAACTATCGCTAAGTTGTTGAGCTGTTTTGCAGCAGCTTCCGTATTGCGATGGCGTGGCGGAGCGAGCCCGCGTCGGCGCGCGCATCTCCGAGCCGGGGGTTGAGAAACTCTGTTCTACGGCTTGATCTTCTTAAAGAAGCCCCAATTCCAGCTTGGCCTCGTCACTCATGCGGTCGCGCGTCCATGGCGGCGTCCAGACGAGCTTGACGCGGACATCCCCGACCCCGTCGACCGACTTGACCGCGCGCTCGACCTCGCCGGGCAGCGAACCGGCGACCGGGCAGGCCGGCGTCGTCAGCGTCATCTCGACATAGACGGTCCCGTCGCGCTGCACGACGAGATCGTAGATCAGCCCGAGATCGACGAGGTTGACCGGAAGCTCCGGGTCGCGGACGGTCTTCAGCGCCTCGACCACGCGCTCCTGCAACGCCTCGTCCGCCTCGCCTTCCGACGGGCGCTCGACATCCTCGCCGCCGCCGTCCGCCGGGCGTCCGCCCGGCATGAAGTCGAAGAGGCTCTTGCCGTCATCCCCGAACCGCGCCATCGCCGCCCTACTCCGTCTTCACGGTGGCGCCGACCGCGCCGTTCTTCAGCGCCGCCTCGAGCGCGTGCCAGGACAGCGTCGCGCACTTGACGCGCGCCGGAAAGGTCTTGACGCCGATCAGCGGCTCCAGCCGGTCGCCATCGTCCTCCAGGCTCTCCGGCAGCGGCGACGCCTCGCCGCCCGTCACCTTGGCATGGAAGTTCTCGAACAGGATCTTCGCCTCGTCGAGCGTCTTGCCCTTCAGGACTTCCGTCATCAACGAGCTGGAAGCGGTTGAGATCGCGCAGCCTTTCCCTTCGAACGCGACATCGGCGATGCGGTCGCCCTCGACGGTGAGGAAGATCGTCACGCGGTCGCCGCAGAGCGGGTTATGCCCGCGCGCGAAATGGCTCGGCTTCTCGATCGAGCGGAAGTTCCGCGGATGGCGGCCGTGATCGAGAATGATGTCCTGGTAGAGGTCGCGAAGATCCATCATCGGCGGAAAATCCTCTGGGCGTCGCGGATCGCCTCGGCGAGCGCATCGATATCGCTCTCGTCGTTGTAGATGCCGAGCGAGGCGCGGGTCGTGGCGGCGAGACCGAGCTTCTCGATCAGCGGTTGCGCGCAGTGCTGTCCGGCGCGGACCGCGACCTTGTGCTGGTCGAGGATGGTCGCGAGATCGTGCGGGTGCACATCCTCGACATCGAACGACAGGATGCCGAGCCGCCGCTGTCCGGCGCCGATCAGGCGGACGCCGTCCATCCGAGACAGCGTGTCGACGCCGTAGCCGGTCAGGGCCTCCTCGTGCGCGGCGATGCCGTCCAGGCCGATCCCTTCGACATAGTCGATCGCCATCGCCAGCCCGACCGCGCCGGAAATGTCCGGCGTGCCGGCCTCGAACCGGTGCGGCGGCTCCTGGAACGTCGTCTTCTCGAAGGTGACGTTGACGATCATGTCGCCGCCGCCCTGCCACGGCGGCATCGTGTCGAGCACCGCGCGCTTGCCGTACAGCGCGCCGATGCCGGTCGGTCCGTAGATCTTGTGGCCGGAGAAGACGTAGAAGTCGCAGTCGAGCGCCTGCACGTCGACACGCATCCGCGGCGCGGCCTGGCAGCCGTCGATCAGCACCTTGGCGCCGACGGCGTGGCCGAGACGCACGATCGTCTCGACCGGCACCAGCGCGCCGGTGGCGTTCGAAATGTGAGTGACTGCAACGAGTTTCGTGCGTGGGCTGAGACGCCGCTCGAACTCAGCCATGTCGAGTCCGCCGGTCGCGTCGATTGGCGCGACGACGAGGTCGAACCCGATCCGGTCCCTCAGCAACTGCCACGGCACGATGTTGGCGTGGTGCTCCAGCTCGGTGATCAGCACCTCGTCGCCCGGCTTCAGGAAGGTCGCGCCCCACGTGTTGGCGACAAGGTTGATCGCCTCGGTGGCGCCGCGAACGAAGACGATCTCGCTATGGTCGGCGGCGTTGACGAACCGGCGCGTCTTCTCGCGGGCCTGCTCGAACAGGTCGGTCGACTTCATGCTGAGCCGGTACACGCCGCGATGAACGTTGGCATAGTCGGTCCGGTAATACTCGGCGAGGCCGTCGATCACCGTGGCAGGCTTCTGTGCGCTGGCGGCGGAATCCAGGAACACGAGGCCGGGATTGCGCTCGAAGATCGGGAAGTCGCGACGGATCCGCCGCGGATCGAAGGACGCGTCCGAGGCGGGGGTGGCGACGCGGAGCGGTGTCGAAAGGGACATCTGAGCTTCACCCATGATCGGCGGCAGCGAACCAGCGGTCGAGACGGCGCCGGAGATAGGCCCGGACGTCGCCGTCCTCGACGAGGTCGATCGCGTCGGCCGCGAACGCCTCGATCAGCATGTGACGAGCCGTGGCCTCGTCGATGCCGCGGGCGCGGAGATAGAAGAGCTGGGTTTCGTCGAGGTCGCCGACGGTGGCGCCGTGGCTGCACTTCACGTCGTCGGCGTAGATCTCCAGCTCGGGCTTGGTGTCGACCGCGGCCCGCGTGCTCAGCAGCAGGTTGCGGTTGAGCTGGTGCGCGTCGGTCTTCTGCGCTGCCTGCCGGACGGCGATCTTGCCCTGGAACACGCCATGCGCGCTGTCGTCGACGACGCCCTTCACGACTTCGCTGGTCTGGCCGCACGCCGCCGCGTGGTCGACGAGCGTTGCGAACGTGGCGTCCTGGCTGCCGCGCAGCAGGTAGGCGCCGTTGACGCCGCAATAGGCGTGCTCTCCGATGATCGTGGCGAAGACGTCGTAGCGCGACAGCGCGGCGCCGAGCAGCAGCGAGAAGCTGTCGTAGCGCGCGTCGGACGCGATCGCGACTCTGGCGGCGCCGATATGGATCGCCTCCCGCCCCTCGTCCTGGATGCGGGCGTGCAGCAGCGACGCCCCGGCGCCCAGCTCGATCGAGGCGACGGCGTTGGTCCAGTACGGCCCGTCCCCGGCATAGGTTTCGACGAGCGTCGCGCGGCTGCCGGCGCCGAGGCGGACGATATGCCTCGTGTGGAAGGATTGCGGCGCGTCGGTGCGGCCGAGATGGATCACCTCGACCGGCCGGTCGAGCGCGACGCCATCCTCGATGAGGACGGCGAACCCGTTGGTGAAGAACGCCGCGTTGAGCGCCGCGAAAGCGCCGTCGGGGCCGCCCTCGCCCTCGTCGATCCGCGACAGCAGGTCGGGATGCCGGGCGAGCGCGGCAGCGGTCGGCCCGATCCAGGCGCCAGACGGCATGTCGGAACAGGAAAGGCCGGGGACGAACCGCCCGTTGAGCAGGACGATCCGGTACGTGTCGACGCCGAGCGCGTAGGCGTCGAGCACTGCCGGATCGACCGGACGCGGCGGCGACGCCTTGTCGGCCGCCGCCGGCGGGAAGACGGTCCGCTGCAACGGCCGCAGATCGGTGAAGCGCCACGCCTCGACGCGGCGGGTCGGGAAACCGAGCGCGGCGAAGCGGGCGAGCGCCCGCTCGCGACGCGCACCGAGATCGTCACCGCCGCCTGCCGCGCGGAAGGCCGCGAGGTAAGGCTCGGCTTCGGGCCTGATGGCGGTATTGCTGGCCGTGATGCTCATCGTGCCGTATCCGCTGCCGGTTCTCAGGCCGCCGCGTCGCCGAGCATCGCGTAGCCGCGCCGCTCCAGCTCCGTCGCGAGGGTCTTGTCGCCGGACATCACGATCTTGCCGTCGCTCAGCACGTGCACGCGGTCGGGCTCGATATAGTCGAGGAGCCGCTGATAGTGCGTGATCATCACCACCGCCCGGTCGGGCGAGCGCAGCTTGTTGACGCCGTTCGCGACGAGGCGCAGCGCGTCGATGTCGAGGCCGCTGTCGGTCTCGTCGAGGATGGCTAGGCGCGGCTCCAGCATCGCCATCTGGAAGATCTCGTTGCGCTTCTTCTCGCCGCCGGAGAAGCCGACATTGACGGCGCGCTGCAGCAGATCCTCGCCGATGTCCAGCAGCTTCAGCGTGGCGCGGACGGCCTTGAGGAACTGGCCGGCATCCATCTCCGGCTCGCCGCGGTGCCGGCGCACCGCGTTGAGCGCGGCGCGCAGGAAGTACATGTTGTTCACGCCGGGGATCTCGACCGGGTACTGGAAGGCGAGGAACACGCCCTCGCGCGCCCGCTCGTCGGCGGCCAGCGCAAGCAGGTCCTTGCCGAGATAGGTGACGCTGCCTTCGGTGATCTCGTAGCCGTCGCGGCCGGCCAGCACCGAGGCGAACGTGCTCTTGCCCGAGCCGTTCGGCCCCATGATCGCGTGCACCTCGCCGGCCTTCACCGAGAGGTCGATGCCCTTGAGGATCTCGCGGCCGTCCTCCAGCCGCGCATGCAGATTGCGGATTTCAAGCATATCGGGTCCCGTCGCGTTCGATTTAGCCGACGCTGCCTTCGAGGCTGATCGCGAGAAGCTTCTGCGCCTCGACCGCGAACTCCATCGGCAGTTCCTTCAGGACTTCCTTGCAGAAGCCGTTGACGATCAGCGACAGCGCGTCCTCCTGCGACAGCCCACGCTGCCGGCAGTAGAACATCTGGTCCTCGCTGATCTTCGAGGTCGTCGCCTCGTGCTCGCAGCGCGCCGTCGGGTTGCGGATCTCGATGTACGGCACGGTATGGGCGCCGCACCGGTCGCCGATCAGCAGCGAGTCGCACTGCGTGTAGTTGCGCGCGTTCTTCGCTTTCGGCAGCATCCTGACGAGACCGCGATAGGTGTTCTGCCCGCGGCCTGCGGAGATGCCCTTCGAGATGATCGTCGACCGGCTGTTCTTGCCGATGTGGATCATCTTCGTGCCGGTGTCGGCCTGCTGCAGGTTGTTGGTGATCGCGACCGAGTAGAACTCGCCGACCGTGTTGTCACCTTCGAGGATGCAGCTCGGGTATTTCCAGGTGATCGCCGAACCGGTCTCGACCTGGGTCCACGAGATCTTCGCGTTGTCGCCGCGGCAGGCGCCGCGCTTCGTCACGAAATTGTAGATCCCGCCCCGGCCCTCGGCATCGCCGGGATACCAGTTCTGGACGGTCGAGTACTTGATCTGCGCGTCTTCCAGCGCGACCAGCTCGACCACCGCGGCATGGAGCTGGTTCTCGTCGCGCTGCGGCGCCGTGCAGCCTTCCAGGTAGCTCACGTAGCTGCCCTTCTCGGCGACGATCAGCGTCCGCTCGAACTGCCCGGTGTTCGCGGAGTTGATCCGGAAATACGTGGAGAGCTCCATCGGGCAGCGCACGCCCGGCGGCACGTAGACGAACGAGCCGTCGCTGAACACGGCCGAGTTCAACGCAGCAAAGTAGTTGTCGTTCTGCGGCACGACCGAGCCGAGATACTTGCGCACGAGGTCCGGATGCTCGCGCACCGCCTCGCCGAACGAGCAGAAGATGATGCCCATCTCGGCGAGCTTGCCCTTGAAGGTCGTCGCGACCGAGACGCTGTCGAACACGGCGTCGACCGCAATGCCCTGCAGCCGCTCCTGCTCCATCAGCGGGATGCCGAGCTTCTCGTAGGTCCTCAGCAGCTCGGGATCGATTTCCTCGAGCGACTTCGGCGCTTCCTTCTGCTTCGGGGCGGAATAGTAGGTGTGAGCCTGATAGTCGATCGGCGTCAGGCGCAGCTTCGCCCAGTCCGGCGACACCAGCTTCTGCCAGGCGCGGAACGCCTGAAGGCGCCATTCGAGCAGCCACGCCGGCTCGTTCTTCTTCGCCGAGATGAAGCGGACCGTGTCCTCGTTCAGTCCCGGCGGCGCCGTATCGGACTCGATGTCCGTGACGAAGCCGTACTTGTAGCTGTCTCCGATCGAGCGAAGGGTATCCAGTGTCTGTGCGGTTGCGCTCATTGTGCGGCCGATGCGAAAGCTGAAGGGGAGAGGCGCGCCAATGCGGCCGGCGCGGCCATTTCGTCGAGAGTGACCGCGGCGAGCGCCTCGCCCACCGCCTGGTTGATCCGGTGCCAGTGCGGCCGCGTCGGACAGAAGCCGCTGCGTTCGCAATGGGGCTCGTGCGTCGTGCACTCGGTGATGCCGATCGCGCCGTCGATCGCGGCGACCACTTCGGCCACCGAGATCGCGGCGGCGTCGCGCGCGAGACGGTAACCCCCGGTGGCGCCGCGCTCGCTCCGGACGATGCCGGCATGCGCGAGCGCCTTAAGTACCTTCGCGACGGTCGCCTGCGGCAGCCGCGTCTCGACCGCCAGCGTTGCGGCATTCATCCGGCGGTCGGGCGTCGCCGCCAGATGAGTCGTCACGATGACGCCGTAATCGGCGAGTTTGCTGAGGATGATCATTGCACACGAGGCAAGTGAAATCGGACCAATCCGGTACGGTTTAAATCGTGACTCCGGGGCGGGTGTCAACCCCTTGCGCGAACGCTTTCGGCGCAGGCCGGCGCCCCGTGGCGCGATCTTCGCCCGCATGCTTGCTCGCCGCCCGATCGCTTGGCGGCCCTGAACCGGCCTGTCATAGTGCACGCCCATGGTGTCAGGCCGGCTTCGGCGTCCGTTCAGGATCGTCGCGATCCTCTTTCTTCTCGCCACGGCGCCGGCGGCGATCGGCGGGAGGACCGCAGCCGCTGCTCCGGTCGACCTCGAACTGGTCCTGGCGATCGACATATCCCGCAGCGTCGACGACGAGGAAGCGCGGTTGCAGCGCGAGGGATACATCGGCGCCTTCCAGGACCGCCGCGTCGTCGACGCGATCCAATCCGGCGCCATCGGCGCCATCGCGGTCGCCTACGTCGAATGGGCCGGCGCGGGGTATCAGCGCACCATGGTCGACTGGACGCTCATCAAGGACTCCGAGACGGCCGCCGCGTTCACGGCGAAGATCGCGGCGCTGCCCCGAATCTCCGCCGGCTGGACCTCGATCAGCGGCGCGATCGACTACTGCTCGGGACTGTTCGGCAGCGGCGGCTTCGAGGGGGCGCGCCGCGTCATCGACATCTCCGGTGACGGCCCGAACAACAACGGCCGGCCGGCGCGCCTCGCGCGCGACGATGCGATAGCCCACGGCATCGTCATCAACGGACTGCCGATCCTCAACGATCATCCGAATTTCGGGCGTCCGCCGGAGGTCGGGCTCGACGCCTATTACGAGAACGAGGTGGTCGGCGGCACCGGATCGTTCAGCATCGTCGCCGAGGACTTCAACAGCTTCGCCTCGGCGATCCTCAGCAAGCTGATCCGCGAAATCGCGGCGCTGCCGCACCCGCCCGAGCCGCGCGTCAACTGAACTCTCCGCAACAGCGCCGCACAGACCACCAATCGCAGGCTTCCGGCGAATGAAAGGCGGGGTCGAGGCGTTATCCCTGCGGCACGCCATGGCTCTCTGCTTCCCTCCCCTCCCCCAGCGCCCCGACATCGCGCCCGTCGCCGGCCACGCCGCAGCGGCGATGCGCGAGACGATCGCCGCGGGCCTGCACGCCGCGCTCGACGACGAGTGGTGGCTGTTCCGCGACCGGACGGTCGGCGGCGCGAGCGTACCGTTCGTGCTGCTGCACCGGCTGCACGGCATCGCCGTCGTCCCATCGGAAACGGCGCCGGACGGGATCGTCGCCGGGCTGCGCCGGCTGCTCGACGAAGCCGGGTTTTCGGGGACGTTCCGCGGCACTCTCCCGATCGTCTCGATCGGCATCGCCGACCTCGCCGACGGGTCGCCCGGCGATACCATCCCGGCGGCTTTCGGCCCTGCGCCGGCGCTCTCGGTCGATGACCCGGATTGGGTCGAGTGGGTCGCCGACCAGTTGACCGTCGAGACCGACCTCGTATCGACGGCCACGGCGCCGCTGCCCGCCGCCGACGCATCTGGCGGCTTGCTTGTGCTGCTGCCGCCGGACGACGAGACGGCCTTCGCCCGTCCGGACGAGCCGGCCGCCGCCCCATCTCACATCCCGCCCGGCTTCAGTCCGGCACGGGAAGGAGCATCGGCGGCGTTGCCGCCGGACGCGCTTTCGCGCATGCCGCCATCGCCGACGATGTCCACCCGCGGCAAGACGGACGGCGGACGCCGGCGGTCAGCGGCGGCCCTCGCAGGCATCGTCGGCCTGGGCAGCGTCGCGCTCGCGAGCGTCGTGCTCGCCCTGTCCACCATCCCCTCGGCGACGCCCGGCCGTCCCCCGAACGCCGACTGGGGGACGGCCGGCTCCAGCATGGCGGCTGACGATTTGCGCCGCCTCTCGGTGCCGACGCCGAACGTGGTCCCGCAGGCGCACGCCGAGGCGGTGGCGATACGGCCGCCTGCGCCAGCAGCGCCTGCCCCTGCCTCACCGGAAGGCGAAGCATCCGGCAGCAGGCCAAGGGACGGAGGCGATGTCGCCGCCCCCGCGCCGCCGGAAGCCGCCTTGCCCGCCGAGGACGATAGGCCTGCCGCGCTGGCGGAGCGGTATCGAGAGCCGAGCCGGCGCCGTGCGCAGGCGCTGCGCTCCTCCCGCGCCGTGGCTGCGGAAGCGCCGCCGCGCTTCCGGCCATGGTGGGAACGGCTCAAGGCACGGCCGGTGCCGGAGCAACCCTACATCAACCGCAACCAGCCCTGATCTATGCCACGCCGCCACTGCTGCGGCGGCGGTCCCCGCGAGCCAGGGCGATCACCACGTGGCGCTCGCGCTCGTGCGCCATGAGCCTCGCGCGGACGCGCAAGAGATCCTTCCGTGCGACGATTCCGACGAGAACGCGGTCCTCGCGTCGGATCACGGGAACACGGCCGACGTCGGCCGACGCCATGCGGTCGGCAAGCGTCCCGACCAGTTCATCCGGGTAGCCGACGACGATCTCGTTCTGACTCGCGGCGATGTCGCCGAGCGTCGTCCGCGCCGTCCAGCCGGCCATCGTCCAGCGCAACGCATCGGCGCGGGAAACCAGCCCGACCACTCGGCGCGCCTCGTCGACCACGGGATAACTCTTGTGCCGACGCTCCGAAGCACCGCCGTCGACGCCGTCCGCGGCCGTGAAAAACGCAATCGCATCGCCGACGCGCATCGTCGCCGGGATCACATCGACCTTCGCCACCATCACCTCGGCGACGCGCATCGTCTCGAACGGGTCGACGACATATTCGCGAAGGACATGATGACCACGGCGCGCGACCTTCTCGGTGAGGATCGAGCGCTTCAGCAGGAGCACGGTCAACGCGTAGGCGGCCGTGCAGGCGACCAGCAACGGAAGCAGCGCGTCGATGTCGTGCGTCAGCTCGAGCGCGAACACGGCGGCGGTGAGCGGTGCGCGCATCGTCCCGCCCATGATCGCCGCCATGCCGAGAAGCGCCCAGAACCCGGTGGTTCCGGCCGGGATCCAATGCCCCTCGATCGCGCCCAGCGCGCCTCCCATCATCAGCAGCGGCGCGAGGACTCCGCCGGAGGTACCGGAGCCGAGCGCGATCGACCAGATGACGGCCTTCGCGACCAGGAGCAGCAGCGCGGAAGCCGGAACCATGCCGCCGTGCAGCAAGGCCGCGATGTTTGCGTAGCCGACGCCGAGGGCACGCGGATCGACCAGACCGCCGACGCCGACCACCGCGCCGCCGATCGCGGGCCACCACATCCAGTGGATCGGCAAGCGCTGAAACAAATCCTCAAAGGCGTATACCATCGTCGTCAGGACGCCCGACGCGAGGCCGGCGGCAATCCCGACCGCCGCGCAGGCGACCAGCCCCCACCACGGCAGCGCGACGCCGAACGTCACGGGGAAGAGCGGCCCGGCGTCGAGCAGCACGGGACGCCATGCCGCCGCCACTGCCGCAGCGACGGCGACGGGGATGAAGCTGCGCGGCTTCCATTCGAACAGCAGCAGTTCGACGGCAAGCAGCACCGCGGCCACCGGGGTGCCGAAGGTCGCGGCCATGCCGCCCGCCGCTCCGGCGACGAGCAGCGACTTTCGCTCGGCCGCCGACATATGGAAGAACTGCGCGAACAATGAGCCGATGGCGCCGCCGGTCATGATGATCGGTCCTTCGGCGCCGAACGGGCCTCCGGTGCCGATCGAGACCGCTGACGATATCGGCTTCAGCACGGCGACTTTCGGGTCGATCCGGCTGCCGCCGATCAGGATCGCTTCCATCGCCTCGGGAATGCCGTGGCCGCGGATCTTCTCCGATCCGTATCGCGCCATCAGCCCGATCACGATCGCGCCGACGACCGGAACGAGGATCGCGGCGACGCCGAGCGGGGTTTGGGCGACGTCGGCCGGAGCCGCGCTGAGCTTGCCGAAATAGGCGAGGTTCGTGGCGATCGCGATCAGCTTCAGCAGGAGCCACGCTGCCGCTGCGGCGCCGCTGCCCACCACGACCGCCATCGCGATCAGCAGCAGTACCCGGCGGTCGGTGGTGAAGTCGCGCAGCGAATCACGGTGCGGCCCGGCAGCAGCAGGATGCTTTGCCGGCGCGGCGGCGTCGAGGACAGCGCGACCGCCGCGCGTCTCGCCGGCCGCAAACTCCAAATCGGCCATACAGGCCTCCTCGTCAACAATTTCGGCGCACGGCAGCGACGGCCGCGCCCTTCAAATAATGAAGACGCCCCAATTCACTTCAAGTCACCGAGCTTCAGTATGTCGCACTATTGATTTACATCAAATTTCGTTATAGGAAATTCAAATTCGTAATACTCAAGAAATATCGATATTATCTCACTAGAATTTCCGAGTTATATTATAAATCTGATACCACAAAATCTGCATTTCGATTTTTTACTTAAGTAAGAGGCTGTTCATGGGTCTGATATTTCCAAAAGCGGGCAGCCTGACGAGTCTCGCCGATGCTATGAAGCTAAAATCAGAATTGCCGAGAAGTGAAGCGAGGAACCGGCAAGGACGAAGCCGTGCCAGACAGGGTCGGTCCACCGCCCGATATCGCGCATGTAGATCATCGAGCCGATCGTGTAGGCGATGCCGCCGGCGATGAGGAGCGCGAGCGTCCACGCATTAAGGCTGGCGATCATGTCATTGAAGCCGATCACGAATATCCAGCCGACGGCGAGGTAAAGGAATACGAACAACCGGTCGTGCCGTTCGTTGGCGAAGAATTTAAGCAGGATTCCGAGGATCGCCAGCGTCCAGGTCACGCTCAGCAGCGTGCGGCCGAACGTACCGCCGATGCCGATCGTCGTGAAAGGCGTATAGGTTCCCGCGATCAGCAGGAAGATCGCCGCATGGTCGAAAAGCCGGTAGAGCCGGCGCCGCGGCGAGCGATCGAATACGTTGTAGACGAACGAACAGGCCGAACAGAGGAACAGGGAGAGGCCGTAGACGATAAGCGGCGGTCCCTCGCTCGGCTTCACGAGCAACGAGATCAGAGCCAGGGCGACGAGCGCGCAGACGCTGAAGCCGAGCGTCGCCATCAGGATCAATCGATTGGCGGCGCGCGCCGCGCCGGTCGGATACGTCGTCGCCATTGAAACCAGTATTGCCCGGCCGACAACTCGCCGCAAATCGCGAATGGGTATGTCGCCGTTGCGCATCCCGCAAGACCCGGCGGATGGCCGCCGGCCGCGTTTAAAATTCCGTCTGGGTAGAGCTAAGAGCCTACTGACGATCGGCTCTAAAGCGCGAGATCGCTGAGCGCCTTCTCCAGCGCGTTGAAAACCTGGCTCGGCCGGAACGGCTTCTGGAGGAAGCCCAGCGGCTGCGTCTCCTTGGCGCGGCCCATGGTTTCCGGATCGTGGAGGCCGGACAGGAAGATCGAGCGGACGCCGAATCGCCCTTGTAGAAGCTGCGCGACTTCGATCCCGTCCATCGGACCGGCGAGCTTGATGTCGACGAGCGCGAGATCGGGCGCCGCCTCGCTGGCAAGCGAGATAGCCTCGGGGCCGGACGATGCAACGCCCGAAACCGTGAAACCGGATTCCTCCAACACGTTCTGGATATAGCTCGCGACGAGAGCTTCATCCTCGACGATAAGGATCGAAACGGGCCGCCCCGCTCCGCCTTCGGAAGACTTCGATGATACCGCCCTCGCGATCATGTCCCCCGAACCCAATTCGCCCCAACGTTTCACGGCGATGCGCGCAGCAGTTCAGAAAGGATAACGTTGCACGCGGGTGCTGGTTCCAGAGACACTGCATGGACACGACGATCAATGCAACCATCACGCGGCGACGCGGGTCTCCGTCCGCCTGTCGCGATGCGATGCGCGATCGAGCCGGGCCGCGACTTCACCGATCTGGGCCTTGAATTGCGAAGGGGTCAGGCCGGCGCTGCGGATCGCCAGGATCATCACGTCCTCCGCCAGCAACTCGTCAAGGGCTGCCTCCCCTTGGAAGCTCCAATCGCACATCCTCATCTCCATCGTCGATTGATGGGGAAAAGGTATCCGCGAACCTTGGCGACTTTATGGCAACCAATGGTTCTTTCCACGCATCTCGCAACGGCTTAGCCTATCGGCCTAACCCGGCAGCGTGGCATAGACCAGCAAACCGATCGCGACGACGAGCAGGACGGCCGCTCCGATCGCGATCACGATCGCCCGCATGCTTTCCGGCGCGAGGTGGCCGCGCACGTTGGTCGCGACCTCGCGGCTGCGGTCGAGCTTCGGCACGGCGCGCTGCGCGGCCGCTGCCTGCGCCCGGTCCGCCTGCCGCTCGGCATCACGCGGCGTCGGCATGCCGGTCGTCTCGCTGTCGGCGTCGAGCGGCGCGGCACCGGGGTCGGGCGCCGCAACCTTGTCGCGCAAGGCGCCGTCGTCGATCGGGCCGCGCGGATTGTAGTGGGAGGCGGCTTCGTTGGGCATCGGGGTGCCTCTGCTTCCTATCCTGTCCGTACCATGAGAACGGCGCTCAGCTGCGGCCGTCTCCGATGATCAGGCGGGCGCCGCGGCCGTAGGTCAGCCACGACCAGATCCAATTGACGAAGACGACGATGCGGTTTCGGAAGCCGATCGGGAAAAAGATGTGGGCGACGCCTCACAGCAGCTCCGCGCCGTCGCGCGTCAGCACGCGCCGGTTCGCGACGTCGATCCCGGTCACCTCGTCCATCAGCACCCGGACGTTCGGCCGGTCGTGCAGGATGGAACGGATCGGCACGGCGATCTCGGCCGGCGAGAGCGCCGCCGTCGCGACCTGATAGAGCAGCGGCTGGAACAGATGGTGGTTGCGGCGATCGATCACCGAGACGTCGACCGCCGCCCGCGACAGCTTGTCCGCCGCGGCCAGCCCGCCGAACCCCGCGCCGACGATGACGATGCGAGGACGCCGCCCGGCGGCGGACGCCCGAACCGCGGGCTCCCGGGCCGCTTTCGCCCCCGGCTCCTGACCATGCGCTTCGAAAGCCGGCGGCGGCGTAGGAAACGTCTCCTGGCGGTCTTCGCGATATCCTGGTCTTGCTGTCATGCGTTGAAACCCGGGCGTGATGCGGCGAGGAGCGCCGGAAATGCGAAAGGCGGCCGGTCGATCGACCGGCCGCCCGAGCCGCCGTGAACGGCCGCCGTGCGCTCCGCGGCGATGGCGGCCGTGCGGGCGTCCGGCGAAAAGATTACTTGCCAGAGCCGCCCGGGTTGGCGGACGTGCCGGAGCCCGAGGGGCTGCTGCCCGACGCGCCCATGCCGGTGCTGCTGCCCGACGACCCGGAACCGGCAGTCGACGGCGACGTGGTCATCGACGACGACGTGCCGCCGGTGCTCGTGCCGCCACTGCTCATGCCGCTGCTCGTGCCGCTCGTGCCGCCGCTGCTCGTGCCGCTGCCGGCGGTCGTTCCCGAGTTCGCCCCTGCGCCGCCCATCGAGCCGGAGCCGGAACCGGAAGACTGAGCAAACGCCGCACCGCTGAAGCCGAGCGCGATTACTGCAGCCGTCGTTAGAAGAAGACGCTTCACTGACGATCTCCTCACCCATGTTATGCTGTCGATCGCCGTATCTAATGATCCGGCGAAGTCATGCAGCAGTCAAAATGGTCAACCTTATGCGGCGTTTCTCAGTTCCACTCCGATCGGGTGCGCCACAAAGACAATAAAGGTGCGAACGTGCTGGTTGCGTGATTTCGATTCCACTTATGAGCCGGAGAGGCGTCCGGCTCCGCTGACTCCTGCATCCGATAGGACCAGCCGCTTGATCGTGCGTCGCGGCGGCTTATAGACTCATGGAGTTCGCGCGACGTTGCGCGGAGCGGAACAGAGGCGACGGCATGGATACGCGCGACGGCTTCAGTGAATCGATCGGCAATACGCCGCTGATCCGTCTCCGCCGAGCCTCGGAGGAGACCGGCTGCACGATCCTGGGCAAAGCCGAGTTTCTCAATCCCGGCGGCTCGGTGAAGGACCGCGCCGCCCTCTATATCGTTCGCGACGCCGAGGAGCGCGGCATGCTCCGGCCGGGCGGCGTCATCGTGGAGGGAACCGCAGGCAATACCGGCATCGGGCTCGTGCTCGTGGGCAACGCCCGCGGCTACCGGACCGTCATCGTCATGCCGGAGACGCAGAGCCAAGAGAAGAAGGACATGCTCCGGCTTTGCGGCGCCGATCTCCACCTCGTCGCCGCGGCGCCCTACGCCAACCCGATGAATTACGTCCGCTACTCCGAGCGCCTCGCGGCAGAGATCGCGGCGGCCGAGCCGAACGGCGCGGTCTGGGCGAACCAGTTCGACAACGTCGCCAACCGGCGGGCGCACCACGAGACCACCGGTCCCGAAATCTGGCGGCAGACCGACGGCAAGGTAGACGCTTTCGTCAGCGCGATCGGAACGGGCGGCACGCTTGCGGGCGTCGCGTTCGCGCTGAAGGAGCGCAATCCCGCCGTCCGCGCGTACCTAGCCGACCCGATGGGCTCCGCGCTCTACAACTATTACGCGCATGGCGAGTTGAAGGCCGAGGGCAATTCGATCACAGAAGGGATCGGCAACGGCCGGGTCACCCGGAACCTGGAGGGGTTCACGCCGGACGGAGAGTTCCGCGTCACCGACGAGGAGGCGCTACCGGTGCTGTTCGACCTGATCCGCCACGAGGGGCTGGTGCTCGGCGGATCAACCGGCATCAATGTCTGCGGCGCGATCAAGGTCGCGCGCGAGCTGGGACCCGGCCATACGATCGTCACCATTCTCTGCGACTACGGAACGCGCTATCAATCGAAGCTCTTCAATCCGGCGTTCCTCCGCGAGCGGAACCTGCCGGTCCCCGATTGGCTGGCGTAAGCGAAAGCGAATGGCGACCCTGATCTTCCGCGACGATCCCTATGCCCGGCGCTGCGATGCGACGGTCGTAAGTGCCGAACCGGGCGCGATACGGCTGGACCGCACGGTCTTCTATCCGACGGGCGGCGGCCAGCCGGGCGATACCGGCTGCCTCGTGCTGCCGGACGGGGCGACGCTGGCGATCGTCGATACCCGCAAGGGCGACGGCGGACCCGACGACGTCGTGCACGTACCGGCGGCCGACGGCAAGCCCCTCCCCGCGCCGGGCACGGTGGTCAGCGCCGAGATCGACTGGGACCGGCGGCACCGGCTGATGCGGATGCATACCTGCCTTCACCTGCTCTGCGCCGTGGTGCCGGGTGCCGTGACCGGCGGTCAGGTCGGCGACGGCAAGGGCCGGCTCGATTTCGACGTGCCGGGCGCGGCGCTCGACCGCGACGACATCGCCGCGAAGCTGAACGAGCTGATCCGGGCCGCCCATCCGGTGACGCCCCGCTGGATCACCGACGAGGAACTGGCCGCGCGGCCGGATCTGGTGCGCACGATGTCGGTGAAGCCGCCGACCGGTCATGGCCGCGTCCGCCTCCTCGACATCGCCGACGTCGACCTGCAGCCGTGCGGCGGCACGCATGTCCGCAACACCGCGGAGATCGGGCCGGTCGAGATCGGGAAGATCGAGAACAAGGGCAAGCAGAACCGGCGGGTCACGATCGGCTTCGCCTGACGGCACAACTGCCGGCTGTCATCCGCCGGCCGGTCCGGTAAGCTGGCCACCGCAACGTCTATCCCAAGCTGAGAACCGATGGCTGCTGAGAGCTACGCGAACCCCGATGCCCTGGTCTCGACCGAGTGGCTCGCCGCTCACCTCGCCGCGCCCGACGTGCGCGTCGTCGACGGAAGCTTCAAGCTGCCGGGCATCACGCCGACCGCGCGCGACGATTATCTCCGGCGCCATATCCCCGGCGCGGTCTTCTTCGACGTCGACGAGATCGCCGACGATGCGTCGCCGCTGCCGCACATGCTGCCGCGCCCGGAGAAGTTCGCGGCGCGGATGCGGAAGATGGGCCTCGGCGACGGCAACCGGATCATCGTCTACGACACGGCCGGCCTCGTCTCGGCGGCGCGCGTCTGGTGGATGTTCCGCGTCTTTGGGCATCGCGACGTCGCGATCCTCGACGGCGGCTTGCCGAAATGGCTGGCCGAAGGGCGGCCGGTCGACGATTTGACGCCGCTGCCGCGGGAGCGCCATTTCACGTCGCGGTTCGACGCGACGCTCGTGCGCAGCAAGGAGCAGATCGCGGAGAACCTGGGTACGCGGCGCGAGCAGATCGTCGACGCCCGCGCCGCCAACCGGTTCGAAGGCAGCGTCGATGAGCCCCGGCCCGGGCTGCGCCGCGGGCATATTCCGGGCAGCCTCAACATCCCCCTCGACCGGCTGACCGATCCGCAGACGAAGACGGTGCGGCCGGCGGAAGATCTGCGCCGGCTGTTCGAAGAAGCCGGCGTCGATCTCGGCCGGCCGGTGGCGGCGACGTGCGGTTCCGGCGTCACCGCCTGCGGCCTCGCGTTCGGCCTCTACCTGCTCGGCCGCTCCAATGCCGCCGTCTATGACGGATCGTGGTCGGAGTGGGGCCTGCCCGGCGACACGCCAGTCGAGACCGGGCCGGCAAAGGCACGCTGATCGAAAGATAGAAAAACTTACAGAATCCTGGCGTATTCGTTGCACACCGTTACGGAACCCGGCGTAAATCCGGAATGTTCAAAGTGCGATCGTGCAACCTTTTCGCGCCAGGAGGGATCGATATGCGCAAGAATTTCGCGATGGTTCTGCTTACCCTGTTCATGCTGTCCGGCGCCGCGGCGCTACTGAGCGCTTGCAACACGACGGCAGGTCTCGGCGAAGACATGTCCGCGGCTGGCCACAGCATCACGGGCGCGGCCGACAACACGAAGCGCCGCCTCTGATCTGAAGCGAAACGGCCGGACCGCCGCAGGAGGCGCGTCCGACCACCTCAAGCGGCGCCCGACGGGCGCCGCTTTGTGTTTCGGCTGGATGAGCCCGGCGAAAGACTCGGCCGTCAGTGGCCGAGTATCTGACCCAGGAAGGTCCGGGTGCGCTCGCTCTTCGGGTTCGAGAAGAACTCCTGCGGCGGAGCCCGTTCGACGATCTCGCCGCGATCCATGAAGATCACGGTGTCGGCGACCGAGCGGGCGAAGCCCATCTCGTGCGTCACGCAGACCATCGTCATGCCTTCTTCGGCAAGCGCGATCATCGTGTCCAGCACTTCCTTGACCATCTCGGGGTCCAGCGCGGAGGTGGGCTCGTCGAACAGCATGACTTGCGGCCGCATGCAGAGGGCACGCGCGATGGCGACGCGCTGCTGCTGCCCGCCCGAGAGCTGACCGGGATACTTGCTCGCCTGCTCCGGGATGCGGACGCGCTCGAGGTAGTGCATCGCCACCTCCTCCGCCTCCTTCTTCGGCATCTTGCGGACCCAGATCGGCGCCAGCGTCAGGTTGTCCAAGACGGACAGGTGCGGGAACAGGTTGAACTGCTGGAACACCATGCCGACTTCGCGGCGGATCGCATCGATGTTCTTGACGTCCGAGGTCAGCTCGATCCCGTCGACGACGATCTGCCCCTTCTGGTGCTCCTCCAGCCGGTTGATGCAGCGGATCATCGTCGACTTGCCGGAGCCCGACGGGCCGCAGACGACGACGCGCTCGCCCCGCACGACGTCGAGGTTGATGTCGCGCAGCACATGGAACTCGCCATACCATTTGTGCACGCTGCGCATCTCGATCATCGGATGGGTAGACGCGGCGGCGGCCTGCGCCGATTTGCTTTGGGCGACGCTCATCGATCGATCCCCGGTTAGCGGCGACGGCTCTTGTTGAGCTCGCGCTCTAGGTATTGGCTGTATTTCGACATGAAGAAGCAGAAGGTGAAATAGACCAGCGCCGCGAAAATGTATGTTTCGATGGCGAAGCCTCGCCAGTTCGGGTCCGTCAGCGCCGCGTTCGCCGTGTTGAGGACGTCGAACAGGCCGATGATGACCACCAGCGACGTGTCCTTGAAGAAGCCGATGAAGGTGTTGGCGAGCGGCGGTATCACCATGCTGAGCGCCTGCGGCAGGATGATGCCCCGCATCTTCTGGGCATAGGACAGGCCGATCGCGTCCGCGGCCTCGTACTGCCCCTTCGGCACCGCCTGGAGCCCGCCGCGGATGACCTCCGCGAGATAGGCGGCCGCGAACAGGATGAAGGCGATCTGCGCCCGCAGCAGCTTGTCGAAATTGACGCCGCCCGGAAAAAACAGCGGCAGCATCACCGACGCCATGAACAGCACCGTGATCAGCGGAACGCCGCGGATCAGCTCGATGTAGCCGACGCAGAGCGAGCGGATGGCCGGCATGTCGGAGCGGCGGCCGAGCGCCAGCAGGATGGCGAGCGGGAAGCCGAACGCCATTCCGAACACCGCGAGGATCAGCGTCAGCGGCAAGCCGTTCCACAAGCTCGTGTCGACATACGTCATGCCGAAGAAGCCGCCGAACATCAGCAGGAACACGAGCGCGATGCCGGCAGCCCAGGCCACCGCGAGCCAGCGGTTCCAGAAGCGCCGGTCGCAGCTTCCCAGGAGCAGCGCGACAAAGATCAGGACGACGATGAGCGGGCGCCACTGCTCGGCATAGGGGAAGCGGCCGAAAATGATGAAGCGCGCCTTCTCCCTGATGAACGCCCAGCAGGCGCCGCTGGCAGCGCGGCATTCCTGGCCGCTCGTTGCCGAGACGTCGGCGTTCAGTACGGCCCACGAGAACAGCGGCGGGACGAGGCGCACGATCGCAAAGAGCGCCAGCAGCGTGATGATCGTGTTGAAGACACTGTTGAACAGGTTGGCGCGCAGCCAGCCGATCACTCCCAGCGTCGAGGCGGGCGGCTTCTCGGTCGGAGCCGTTGTCTCGATGCGGCCTTGCGTCAGGTCAGCCATCTCAGCGTTCCACCAGCCGGACGTGGGAATTGTACCAGTTCATAAAGGCCGAGATCAGCAGGCTGATGAGCAGATAGACGCCCATGATGATCGCAATGCCTTCGATCGCCTGCCCGGTCTGGTTGATCGTCGTGTTGCCGACCGAGACCAGTTCGGGGAACCCGATCGCCACGGCAAGCGAGCTGTTCTTGGTCAGGTTGAGATACTGGCTGGTCATCGGCGGCACGATGACGCGCAGCGCCTGCGGCAGGACGATGAGGCGAAGCGTCTGGCCGCGGGTCAGGCCGAGCGCCGAGGCGGCTTCGGTCTGTCCCCAGGAAACCGCGAGGATGCCGGCGCGGACGATCTCTGCGATGAAGGATGCGGTGTAGATCACCAGACCGAGCAGCAGGGCGGCGAATTCCGGCGAGAGCGTTTCGCCGCCGGCGAAATTGAAGCCCCTCAGTTCCGGCTTGTCGAGCGTGAGATTCGCGCCGGTGGCGAGGAACACGATGAGCGGAAGGCCGATGATGAGGCCGGTGGAGACGATGCCGGTCGGGAACTGTCGTCCCGTCGCCATCTGGCGCCGCTTCGCCCAGCGGCCGATCACGACGCTCACGACGATACCGACGGCGAAGGCGACCCACATCCATTCATGCGACGGATCGGGCGCCGGCACCGGAAACATGATGCCGCGATTGCTGACGAAGACGTTCGGGATCAGGTGCCACGCCTGCCGCGGGCCGGGCGCGTTCTCGTTGAGCAGCTTGTACCAGAAGAAGAGCTGCAGCAGCAGCGGGATGTTCCGGAAGAGTTCGACGTAGATCTGCGAAACCTTCCGGATCAGCCAGTTCGACGAGAGTCGGCAAATGCCGACCACCGTCCCTACGATCGTCGCGCATACGATGCCGATGACCGCGACATAGACCGTGTTGAGCAGGCCGACCAGCAACGCCCGCCCGTACGTGTCCGCCGGCGAGAACGGGATCAGATGCTCGCCGATGCCGAATCCGGCCTCGCGGTCGAGGAAGCTGAACCCTGTCGCGATCGACTGCCGGTGCAGGTTATCCATCGTATTGCGGATGAGGTAGGCGGCGAGGCCGACCACGACCGCAACGACCAGGACCTGATAGAAAATCGCCCGCGCGTCGGGATTGTTCCAGATCGGAGGTCGCGACGGCATCACGACATCGCGCTTGCC
>DASWRT010000483.1:0-3790 GCA_036403035.1 Allostellaceae bacterium
ACCGAGGACGATCGCACGCACCTTGCCGCCTCTCTTTGCATCTCGCGAATACCGACGATAGGAGGCTGCTTCGGAAGGTGTCAATCGAGGCGGCGGGCGAAAAAATGAACCGGGCCGCCCAAGCGTCGAGCGGCCCGGCGACAGCGGCAAGATACGCCGCGGATCACGCTATTTCTTCGGAGTGGCGCCGTTTCCGCTGCCGGTGCTCGTGTTCGTACCCGGGCCCGTTGCCGACGATGCGTCATTCGATGGCTGGCTGGAGCCGGAGGTGCCCTTCTGGTCGGTTTCGCGCGTGATCGCGGAACCCTTGTTCTGCGTATCTTGCAACTGGTGTGGTGACGCCGCGGTGGTGCCGCCGGCGCCCATCGTCGCCGTCGAGCCGGACGCCGGCCCCGACGTCGTTCCGCCACTGGAGCTTCCTCCTGTCTGCGCCAACGCGACGGCGGGACCTACGGCGAGCAAGGCGACCGCCGCACAGAACGCCGCAAGCTTGGTTCGGAACATCGCTTCCTCCGGATTGTTGGTTGTATTCGTTCAACAGTCCCCGCCAGCCGGACGTTCCGGCTCCGCTGCTGAATGGTGGCGACGTGAATTGAACACTCGCTATGCGTTTACACATTAATGTGCGCGCAGCGCTAACGCGTTCCGCGAAAAGCGATAGGGAGGAAAGAAGCATGCTGCTATGCAGGTACGCCATCTCGGTTGCGGCGCCGCCCGACCGGGCGTGGTCCGAGATCCGGGACTTCCAAGCGATCCGGGATTGGCATCCGGCGGTCGGAAGCTGCGACCTCACGCACGAGGGCGGCGACACGATCCGCGTGCTCACGACCCGCGACGGCGGCGTGCTGCGCGAGAAGCTGCTGGAGCACGACGACGCGAAGCGCCGTTACACCTACACGATCGTCGAAAGCCCGCTGCCGGTCTCGGACTATCGCTCGACGATCGAGGTCCGGCCGGCGGCCGGCAGCGGCAGCCGGTCCCTCATCGTCTGGCAGGGCCGTTTCGAGAGCCCGGACGCAGAGAGCGCGATGAAGATCGTCGGAGGCATCTACGAAGCCGGTCTCGAAGGACTGCGCGCGCGGCTCGACAAGTAGCGGACGTCGCTATGGCGTTCCCCGACCGTTCCTTACCCACAATGCTCTTCCCGAATGCGGCCGGTCGCCGCGTCATTATCCATCCGGAGGCCACCTGAATGCGATCGCTCCCCACCCGCGCCTTCACACTTGCCGCGCTGCTTCTGGCCGCCACGGGCACCGTCGCCCGCGCGGACGGCGACGCCACCGCCGGCAAGGAAGTCTTCAAGAAATGCGCCGTCTGCCACGCGACGCAGGCCGGCCAGAACAAGGTCGGGCCGAGCCTCGCCGGGGTGGTCGGCCGCAAGGCAGGCACGGTGCCGAACTATTCCTATTCGGCGGCGAACAAGGACTCCGGGCTGACCTGGGACGAGGCGACGCTCGACAAGTATCTTGAGAACCCGCGCGGCGTCGTCCCGAACACGAAGATGGTCTTCCCCGGCCTCAAGACCGAGAAGGAGAGGCAGGACGTCATCGCCTATCTCGAGACGCTGAAGTAGCAGCAGCGGCGGCGGCGGCGAGCAGTTCGCGCCGGCGCGCGGCGAGGTCGTCGCGCAACCGGTCGAGCGTCGCGGCGTCGCGTGCTTCGCGGGCCGCGCGGACGGCGACGTCATCGAGGACGCATCCCGGCGCATCGGACAGCAGCAGCACCCGGTCGGCCAGGAACAGGGCCTCGCGCAGATCGTGCGTGACGAACAGCACCGTGGTCGGGCGGCGGCGCCACAGCGCGAGCAGGGCGCGGCGCAGCCCGTCCGCGGCGGCATCGTCGAGCGAGACGAACGGCTCGTCCATCAGCAGGAGGTCCGGCGCGGACGCGAAGGCGCGGGCAACCGCGGCGCGGCGGCCCATGCCGCCGGAGAGCCGCCCCGGATAGGCGTCCCACGCCGCCCGTTCGAGACCGACCTCGCGCAGCACCTCCTCGATGGCGCGCGGCGCGTCCCGATCGAACGCCGGCAGCACGAGCCGGACGTTCTCGCGCACCGTGCGCCACGGCAGAAGCCGCGGCGTCTGGAACACGACGCCGAGACGCGCGGGCATCCCGTCGCCGCGGCGCGGCAGCCGCACCGTGCCGTCGTAGTCGCGGTCGAGACCGGCGACAATGTTGAGCAAGGTCGTCTTGCCGCAGCCCGACGGTCCAACCAGCGCGACGAACTCGCCGGCGGCCGCCGCGAAGCGGCAGCCGCTCAGGGCGACATGGTTCGGCTCCGCCGCGGCGGAATCGCGACTCTCGTACCGCTTCTCGCGGATGTCGACGAGCAGGCTGCCGCCGGCTGCGGCCGGCGCCGCCGGCGCGGTCCCCGTCACCGGCGCCACCGCGACAGGCGCCGCTCCAGCGGTTGCAGCAAGCCCCACTCGATCGCCTGCACGACGGCGGCGAAGGACAGCGTGTAGGCAAGGATCCGCGGCACGTCGAAGAGCTGGAAGTAAAGCTGGATCTGGAAGCCGACGCCGTCCGAGCGCCCGAGCAGCTCGACGACGAGCACGATCTTCCAGATGAGCGCGAGGCCGGAGCGCGCGGCGACCAGCAGAAAGGGATAGAGCTGCGGCAGGACGACGTGCCGGAGCGTCCGCCACCGGCCGAGCCGGTAGACCTGCGCGACCTCGGCATAGTCGCGGTCGAGCGCCCGCGCGCCCTCGCGCAGCGTGACCACCACGACCGGCAGCTTGTTGAGCGAGACCGCGCCGACCGCCGCTGCCTCGGTGAGCCCGAACCAGACATAGGCGAGCACCGCTACGACGAGCGCCGGCACGTTGAGCAGCAGCACGATCCAGCCGTCGAGGACGATGTCGGCGACCGGTGAGCGCCCCATCAGTACGCCGACAGGGGCGCCGACGCCCAATGCCAGCACGAACGACGCGGCGACCCGCGCCAGCGTGATCCCGAGATGGTGCGGCAGCGCGCCGGAAGCGATCTCCTGCTCAAGCGCCGCAAGCACCGCGCCGACCGTCGGCAGGTAGCGGCTGCCGGCGACGCGCGCCGCGATCTCCCAGGCGGCGAAGAGCGCGAGCAGCGACGCGGCGCGGGCGCCGAGAACGGCGAGCCGGGCGGAAGCCGGAGGGATCTTGCGGCGGCGGTGCTTCAATCGGCCGGCATCGGGTAGAACGTGCCGGGCCGGAGCGTCGGCGACGGCCCGACCAGCGCCTCGCCGCCCAGCGAGGCGAGCAGCGCGTACAGCTTTCCCGCCGCTTCCTGCTCGGCCGCGGCCGATGCCTGTTCCTTCGGGATGCCGGCGCGGAACGCGTCGCGCAGCCGCGCCAGCTCCGCCTCGTCCTTCGCGCCGGTCAGCGGCATGATCGTCCGCCACTCCTCGTCCGAGTCGGCGAGGATCCGCTTGGCGTCGCCGCTCGCTTTCAGGAACCCGTCGACTACCGCGCGGTTCGCCGCCGCCCATTGCTCGGAGAAGACGTAGCCGATCATCGGCAGATCGTCCGGCACGCCGAGTTCGCGCAACGCGTCGCCGATCGACACGAGGCTCCGCATGCCCTGCGCCTCCAACCGCGCGGCGTAGGGCCAGTAGGTCAGCACGGCGTCGAGCCGGCCGCCGGCAAGCTGCTCGCTGAGCAGCGGCGGCGCACCGAACGACTTCTCCGCCGCCGCCCCGTCGAGGTCGAAACCGTCATTGCGGATCGTCAGCAGCCGCAGGATCAGCCACCCTTTGTCGAGCGGGCTGCCGGCGACGCCGAGCCGCTTTCCCTTGAGATCGGCGACCGACCGG
>DASWRT010000484.1:0-2004 GCA_036403035.1 Allostellaceae bacterium
AGACCGCGATCAAGGCGGCGCGCCGCTGGGGCCACGAGGTCAAGGGCATCCCCGACGGCCGGGCCGAGATCGTCGTCGCCGAAGGCAACTTCCACGGCCGCACCACGACGATCATCGGCTTCTCGTCCGAGCCCGGCTACCAGCGCGGCTTCGGCCCGTTCGCACCCGGCTTCCGGCTGGTGCCGTTCGGCGACTTCGACGCGCTGGCGGCTGCGATCGGTCCGGACACCTGCGCGGTGCTGGTCGAGCCGATCCAGGGCGAGGCCGGCGTCATCGTGCCGCCGGACGGCTGGCTCGCGGCGGCACGGCGGCTCTGCGACGAGCGCAACGTGCTGCTGATCCTCGACGAGGTGCAGTCCGGGCTGGGCCGCACCGGCCGCTGGTTCGCCTTCGAGCACGAGGGCATCCGGCCGGACGGCCTCATCCTCGGCAAGGCGCTGGGCGGCGGCGTGCTGCCGGTCTCGGCGTTCCTCGCCGACGCCGAGGTGATGGACGTGTTCACGCCGGGCAGCCACGGCTCGACTTTCGGCGGCAATCCGCTCGCCGCCGCGGTCGGGCTGGAGGCGCTGCGCGTGCTGGAGGACGAGGAACTGGTCGAGCGCAGCGCCGCGCTGGGCGAACATCTTCTGGCGCGGCTGCGCCGACTCCGCGACCGCTCGTCCGCCGTTCGCGAGGTCCGAGGGCGCGGCCTGTGGGCCGCCGTCGAGTTCGATCCCGACCGCGCCGATGCACGCGCCGTCGCCGAGCGTCTCGCCGGGCGCGGTGTGCTGTCCAAGGAGACGCACGACACGGTGCTGCGCATCGCTCCGCCGCTGGTGATCCGGCGCGAGGAGCTGGACTGGGGGCTTGACCGGCTGGAGGAGGTGCTGGCCGAAAGCGACGACCGCCGCGCCGCGGTCACCATCGCCGTGCCGGCCCCCAACGAGGAGGAGGGGCGGGCGGCAGAGCCGGCACCGGACGCCGTGCTGCTGCTGTGCCCGCCGGACCATTTTGCGGTCGATTACGCGATCAACCCGTGGATGGATCCGCCGGCCTGGGCCGGCGACGCTGACCGGCTCGCGCAGGCTGCCCGCGCCGGCTGGCGCCAGCTCCACGATCTCTACCGCAGCCTGGGCGCGACGATCGAGCTGCAACCGGCGGAGCCGAGCCTCCCCGACCTCGTGTTCACCGCGAACGCGGCGGTCGTGCTCGACGGCACGGCGCTGCTCGCCCGCTTCCGCCATCCCGAGCGGCAGGGCGAGGAGGCGCACGACCGGCGCTTCTTCGAGGGGCTGAAAGCACGCGGCCTGATCGAGCGCGTCGTCGAGACGCCCGACGGCATGTTCTTCGAGGGCGCCGGCGACGCGATCTGGGACGAGACGCGGCGGATCTTCTGGTTCGGGCACGGGCAGCGGTCGAGCGCCGAGGCACGTGACGTGGTGGTGCGCACGTTCGGCCTGCCGACGCTCGCGCTAAAGCTGGTCGACATGCGCTTCTACCACCTCGACACCTGCCTCTGCCCGCTGCCGGGCGGCGAGGTCCTGTACGTGCCGGCGGCGTTCGACGAAGCCGGCCGGACGCTCCTCCGCGACATCGTCGGGACGGATCGCCTGATCGAGGTGCCGGAGACGGACGCGATGCTGCTGGCCGCCAATGCGACCTGCCTGGGCGGCCGGAACATCGTATCCGGCGCCTGCGGCGAGGAGCTGGAAGCCGAGCTGGCGCGACGCGGCTACGCCGTCCATCGCGTGCCGCTCGCCGCCTTCGCGCGGAGCGGCGGCTCGGCCTGCTGCCTGACGCTGCGGCTCGACCGACGGTCGCCGTCGACAGCGGCGGCAGGCGGCTCGGCGGAAACGGTGGTCGCTGCGGCGGTCCGCGAAGCGGCGGCGGTCGTGGCGTAGGGTAGGTCGATCGCGGATCGGTGGCGGCAGGTTCATCGCCGCCACCGCCCCGCGCCGATGCAGCGTCGTCCGCTTCCGCGCAAATCTGCGTCCGCGCCCTCACCGGAAGACGAGATGCTCGCGT
>DASWRT010000485.1:0-13748 GCA_036403035.1 Allostellaceae bacterium
CTTCAAGGACGACCTCTCCCGCCTCCGCAAAGGGCACGGCGCGCGCAACATGGCCGTCGTCCGCCATTTCGCCCTCAACCTCGTGCGCACCGCAACCGACAAACGAAGCCTGAAAACCCGCAGAAAGCGCGCCGCATGGGACACCAGCTACCTCGAAGCCATCCTCCTCGCCTCGCCGCGTTAACCCGGACTCGCTGCCGTGAGCCGAACAGCCGGACGGTGAATGTGTCGCAAGCCTGCCCTACTTCGCCCAGCGCAGGACCAGCGGATCGAGGCGGCGGGCGGTCTCGATCAGGCCGGCGCGGATGGCGGGATGGACCGGCAGGACCGGGTGCCGGCCGGCTTCCGAGGCGATCACCCCGCCCTCCTTCATGAGGATCTTGGCGGCGAGCAGGCCGCACTGGCGGTTCTCGTAATTGATCAGCGGCAGCCAGCGCTGGTATTCCGCCGCCGCTTCGTCGCGCCGGCCGGCCTGATGAGCGTCGACGATGCGCCTTATCCCGTCGGGATAGCCGCCGCCGGTCATCGCGCCGGTCGCCCCGGCGTCGAGATCGGGGAGCAGCGTGATCCCCTCCTCCCCGTCCCACGGCCCCTCGATCGCGTCGCCGCCCAGCTCGATCATCTGCCGGAGCTTGGCGGCGGCCTGCGCCGTCTCGATCTTGAAGTAGGAGACGTTGGGGATCTCCTTCGCCATGCGGGCCAGGAACGCGGCGGAGAGCGGCGTTCCGCTCACGGGCGCGTCCTGGATCATCACCGGGATGTCGACTGCGTCCGACACGGCGCGGAAGAACTCGAAGATTCCGAGTTCGGGGACGCGGATCGTGGCTCCGTGATAGGGCGGCATCACCATGACCATCGCGGCGCCGGCTTCCTGCGCCCGCCGGCTCCGCTCCGCGCAGATCCGCGAGCCGAAATGCGTCGTCGTCACGATCACCGGAACCCGCCCGGCGACGTGGGCGAGGATCTCGTCCGTCAGCACCTCCCGCTCCTCGTCGGAGAGCACGAACTGCTCCGAGAAGTTCGCCAGGATGCAGAGGCCGTTCGAGCCGGCGTCGATCATGAAGTCGACGCACCGACGCTGCCCCTGGAGATCCAGCCCGCCGCCGTCGTCGAAGATCGTCGGCGCCACGGGGAACACGCCCTTGTAGCGCGGCTTCTGCTGCTGCAGCCTCGTCGTCGGTTCGGTCATGATCGCTCCTCCTCCCCTGACAGCTTAACGCCGGTTCTCGCTCAGGAGCGAGGATGCGCCCTCACCGCGCCTTCGACACCCATTTCGTGCGGACGATGGCGGTGTTCAGCCGTGTCTCGCGGAAGACGATGAACAGGCCGCTCGACACGATGATCATCCCGCCCGCGATCATCGACGGGCCCGGCACGTGCGACCACAGCAGGAAATCGAACAGGCTCGCCCAGACCAGCCCGAGATAGTCGAGCGAGCTGAGGACGCTTGCCGGCGCGTTGCGGAACGCCTGGGTGACGAGGTACATCGCCGTCCCGGCCGACAGGCCGACCAGCGCCAGCAGCGCGAGATCGGTCGCGCTCGGCATCGCGAAGCCGAACGGCAGGGTCGCGCCGGCGAGGAGCGCCGCCGTCGCCATGAACCAGAAATTGATCGCGGCGGCGCTGTCCCGCTCGGCGAGGCGGCGCGTCACGATCAGGCTCATCGCGTAGCACGCCGCGGAGGCGAGACCTGCGGCGAGGCCGACGGGGACCAGCGCCCCGCCGGGGCCGGCGAGCACGAGGACGCCGGTGAACCCGCCGATGACGGCGCCCCAGCGGTAGCGGCCGACCTTCTCGCCGAGGAACGGGATCGCCAGCACGGTCAGGAACAGCGGGATCGAATAGGAGATGCCGACCGCCTCGGCGAGCGGCTGGCTGCGCAGCGAGATATAGAAGAACGCCGACGAGGCGACGCCCAGCAGCGCGCGGAGGACGTGCAGCCACGGCCGGCTGACCCGGAGCACGCGGACGCCGCCCTGCGCGGCGACGAGGCCGGCGACCGGAATGATCGAGAAGAAATAGCGGAAGAAGGTGATCTCGTTCGGCGGGTAGGAATCCATCACCGACTTGGCGATGGCGTTGCAGCAGGCGAAGAGGAAGCTGCCCGCGAGCATGAGGGCGATGCCCGTCCGAAGCCGGGAGGCGTCGTCGGACGGCGAATGTGCGGTGCTGGACATGGTCGAACTCGAAGGTGCGTCGCGGCCACCAATACGCCCGGATTGTGGCGGGAGCTAGGCCTTGATCGCGACGGGGTCGGCGCGACTGTCCGCTCTCGTCCTCCGGACCGAGCACCTAGTGCAGTGACGCGGCGCGGCGCGCCGTCGACTCGTGTGAAGCCGCAAGCCCGACTAACGTAGGGGCGGCTCTCGGGCCGCCCGGACACGCGGAACCGCGTAAGGCCATCGTTCGGGCGGGCGGGCGGGGCAAGCCCCGCCCCTACAATCAGGAGCTGTACTCCACCCGGATGACTTCCGTATTCTCCTAACTTTTCAGGCTCTCCGGCACCTTTCCGCCGTTCTCGGCAAGCTGCCGCATCACCGCCTTGTGCAGCGCGATGTTCTCCTCCGCGCTGCCGGCGGCGCCGGCATGCACGTTCAGCTCGTCCGCGAGCTGCCTGCGGGCTTCGAGGCTGGAGTCAAGGTCGAGAAGCTTCAGGAGGTCGACGATCGAGGTTTGCCAGTTGCCGCCGCCGCCTTTCTGCGACGCCATATGGTTGAGCACGGCTTCGACATCGACGGCCTCGCCCGGCGCGGCGGCAGCGGATGTGGCTCCGGATCGGGCCGCCGGTTGCGTGCTGCCGCCGGCGGCATCGTCACGCGAGGGCTCGACCGTCGAAGAAGCGGCGGCGGCGCCGTGGTGGAAGATCTTGTCCATGATCGTGCCGAAAATACTCATCGGGTCTCCTTTTCGAGGTTTCAAGACTGGTCAACGCGCCGTGCCGCATTGCGTCACCGTCTCTCGCCCCAACACGATGCAGAGTGCAGGCAATCCTGTTCGGCGCTCTACCGGTGATGCTTGCCGATCGGGACCACGCTGCTTGCCTGAGAGCACTTACCGGCATCGCCGCCTTCGCCTATCGCGAATCGAACCGCCGTCCCGATGCGCAGCGCGTCGAACTGTCCGCCGACGATGCTGCTGCGGTGAAAGTAGAACTCCCGCCCGTCGGCGGAGCGGATGAAGCCGCAATCCTCTCTTGGGAAGAGGCGCTCGACGACACCGCGCAATGGCGACACTTCCTGGATTTTCATGGCGCCGCACCGGCGGCGAATTCCGGACGCGCGGCGGACGGCACGCCGCAGCGGAAGGTGATCGGACATGGGGTCGGCATGATCGTTCTCTTGGATCTCAGCATAATTTTCGCGGAAGCGCCGTCGCTGCGGCCTCGACCGGCAAAACTGACTGATCCATCGGCGAGACGCGTTGACCTGTATCAAGCGGAGACACCGGCGCTGCTCGCGACCCTAAGGGTTTCATCAGGTCAACAAGCTCGGCGGCGGCGGCGATCCAGGCTAGGATGATGGCGGAGCCAGTGCGGTCCGGCGGCTCGGTTCTACCGCCCCGTTCGCATACCCGTCGTGCCGCGGCATGGCCGCCGACGCCGGGCAGGTTGTTGGAGAGCCCTATGGCCGAAGCGAAGAAAGCGCGCGCCGTCGGTTTCAATCACGTCGCGCTCGAGGTCGGCGACATCGAGGAGGCTCTGGCGTTCTACGGCCGCCTCTTCGACTTCACGCTGCGCAGCAGGAGCGGCGAAGACGCCTTCATCGATCTGGGCGACCAGTTCATAGCCCTCCAGAAAGGCCGCGCTCAGCCCGCCGACGACGGAAGGCATTTCGGGCTGGTGGTAGACGACAAGGAAGCGGTCCGCAGGGCGCTGGCCGACGCCGGCGTCGAGCCGCTGCCGGGTCCATTCCTCGACTTCCTCGACCCCTGGGGCAACCGCATCGAGATCGTCGGGTACGAGAACATCCAGTTCACCAAGGCGCCGAACGTGCTGCGCGGCATGGGGCTGGAGCATCTGTCGAAGAGCGAGCGGGCGATCCGGGAACTGACGGAAAAGGGGATGGCGCCGGACTGACCCGACGCCGATCCCCTTTACCGCCTTCGCATCGATCGAGCGCGGCGCGCGCCGGGCGCGACCGGCTCGTCCTATCCGGTCGCCGCGGCGGCGATGTGCTCCTTCAGTGCGGCGTTGACGCGATTCGCCTGCTCCATCTGCACCATGTGGCCGGCGCCCTCGATCAGCTCCACCTTGGCCGTCTCGCCCAGCGCCGTTGCGTGCGCGGCCGGAACGATTCGGTCCTCCATGCCCCAGACGACGAGGACCGGCACCTTGAGCCCGTCGCGCGCAGAGGCGAGCAGCGTCTCCTGCCCGCCCTCCTCGACGAGCGATGCGAAGAGTCCCCGCAACGTCTCCGCGACACCGTCGATGCGCTTGTACCTGAGCAGGTCCTCGACGAGCTGGCGGCTCACGAGGTCCTTGTTCGCGAACAGCATCTCAACGAACGGCTTCAGCTCGCGGCGCGAGGACGAGGCGACGAAGCCGGCGAGGTAGTCGCGGTTGATCCCCGGGCCGAGCCCCGCCGCCGCGATCAGCGCCAGCGACTTGACGCGCGGCGGGTCGTCGAGCGCGGTCCGCATCGCGATCGCGCCGCCCATCGAGTGGCCGACGAGGTGAGCGGCATCGATGCCGACCGCGTCCATGAAGGACCCGACCGCTTTCGACAGCCCGGCGACGGTCGGGTCGGCGAGGGTCTTCACCGACTGCCCATGGCCGGGAAGGTCGAGCGCATAGACGGTCGCGTCCGAAGCGGCCAGCGCATCGACGTTGAACAGCCAGTTATCGAGATCCCCGCCGAAGCCGTGGATCAGCACCACCGTCCGCGCGCCGTCACCGCGCCGTGCGTAGCGGACGGTTCCGATGCCGCCGCCGAGATCCGCGAACTCGTAGCTCGGCCCGGCTTCCTCCCCTTCCCCTTCCTCGTCGATCGCCGGGGCGACGTAGGAGGCGACGAAGGCGTCGATCTCGGATTCCGGCACGTCCTCGTCGGCGAGCACGCCGAGCAGCGCCTTCACCGGGTAGACCGTCTGCGGCTCGGCGACGGCGCGGCGCAGGATGCCGGCGTCGCCGGCCTCGACGACGTTCGAGATCTTGTCGGTCTCGACTTCGAGCAGCTCGTCGCCGACCGCGATCTGCTCCCCCGGCTGCTTGAGCCAGCCGGTGAGCTTGCCCTCCGACATGGACAAGCCCCATTTCGGCATGACGATCGGCCTTATACGGTTGTCGGGCATGGCGGCGTTCCTCTTCAGTCCATCGCCTGCCGGGCGGCCTTGGCGATCGCCTCGCCCGTCGGGATGTAGAGGTCTTCGAGCACTGGCGAGAACGGCACCGGCGTATGCGGCGCGGTGACCATCCGCACGCCGGACTTCAGCGCCTTGAAGGCATGCTGGCCGACATAGGCGGAAACGTCCGTCGCGATCGAGCAGCGGGGATGCGCCTCGTCCACGACGACGAGCCGGCCGGTGTTCTCGACGCTCTCGATAACGGTGTCCCAGTCGATCGGCGACAGCGTGCGCAGGTCGATCACGTCGGCCTCGATCCCGTCCTTGGCGAGCGCGTCGGCTGCCTCCATCGCCCTGTGGACCATCAGCCCGTAGGAGACGATCGTGACGTCGCCGCCCTCGCGCACGATGTTCGCCTCGCCGAACGGGATCGCATAGGACTCGGCCGGCACGTCCGTCTCATGGCCGTAGAGGTTCTTGTGCTCGCAGAAGATCACCGGGTCGTTGTCGCGGATCGACTGGATCAGCAGGCCCTTGGCGTCATAGGCGTTCGACGGGCAGACGACCTTCAGCCCCGGAATGTGGGTGAAGATCGGCGTCAGCATCTGCGAGTGCTGGGCGGCGGCGCGGAAGCCGGCGCCGACCATCGTGCGGATGACGACGGGCGTCTCGGCCTTGCCGCCGAACATGTATTTGAACTTGGCCGCCTGATTGAAGATCTCGTCGAAGCAGACGCCCATGAAGTCGATGAACATCAGCTCCGCGACCGGCCGCATGCCGCAGGCGGCGGCGCCGATCGCCGCGCCGACATAGGCGGATTCGGAGAGCGGCGTGTCCATCAGGCGGTTGCCGTGCTTGGCGTAGAGGCCCTTCGTCACGCCGAGCACGCCGCCCCAGGCGTCGTCCTCGCCGTGCGCCCCGGTGCCGCCGACGATGTCCTCGCCCATCACGATGACGGTCGGATCGCGGGTCATCTCCAGGTCGAGCGCTTCGTTGATGGCCTGCTTCATGCTGATCTTGCGCGCCATGTCTTTGTCCTCCCGGACGGTGTTCTTGCGAAAGGGGCGGGTCAGTAGGAGACGTAGACGTCGGTCAGGAGGTCGGCCGCTCCCGGCAGCGGCGCCGCCTTGGCGGAGGCGACCGCGTCCTCGATCAGCGCCCGGACCTCGCCGTCGATCGCCGTCAGTTCGCCCGCGCCGATGACGCCCGCCTCTGTGACGCGCGCGGCGAACGTCTTGAGGCAGTCGCGGTTGGCGCGCAGATCGTCGACCTCGCCCTTCGCGCGGTAAGTCTGCGCATCCCCTTCGAAGTGGCCGAAGAAGCGGATCATGTTGCATTCGAGGAGCGACGGCCCGCCGCCTTCCCGCGCGCGCCGGATGATCTCGCCCGCGGCCTCGTGAACGGCGAAGAAGTCGGTGCCGTCCACGGTGACGCCGGGCAGGCCGAAGCCGGAGGCGCGATCGACGTAGCTGTCGCAGGCAACCGCCCAGTCGACCGAAGTGGATTCGGCGTAGCCGTTATTCTCGACGACGAAGACCATCGGCAGGTTCCAGACCGCCGCGAGATTGAGGCTTTCGAGGAACATGCCCTGGTTCGACGCGCCGTCGCCGACGAAGCTGATCGCGACACCGCCGTCGCCGCGGAACTTCGCGGCGAGCGCGGCGCCGCAGGCGAGCGGCGCACCGGCGCCGAGGATGCCGTTGGCGCCCATCATGCCCTTCGACAGGTCGGCGATGTGCATCGAGCCGCCCTTGCCGCGGCAGGAGCCCGTCACCTTGCCGTAGATCTCCGCCATCATGTCGCGCACGTCGACGCCCTTGGCGATGCAATGACCGTGGCCGCGATGCGTCGAGGCGATGCGGTCGCGATCGTTAAGATGCATCATGATGCCGGTCGCGCAGGCTTCCTCGCCGGCATAGAGATGCACGAAGCCCGGAATGTCGCCCTTCGCGAAATCGACGTGCAGGCGCTCCTCGAACTCGCGGATTGTCCGCATCGTGCGATATGCCGTCAGCAGCTCGTCCTTGCTCAGCGGGAACGGGTTCGTTTCCGTGCTCATGATGGCTCTCTCCTCCCTGCTCGATCGATTTCCGGAATTGCGGTAGCGGCGAGGACGGCGGCGTTTTCGCGCAGCAAGCCGTTCCGCGCCGCGTACTGCATGCAGGCGCCGACATCGACGGTGCGGAACGCCCCGTCGCGGAGCGTCACGACCACGCGATCGCGCTCCGAAAACGACAATTCGCGCTCGCCGTCGAGCGCGATCGACCCTGCCTTGACCTCAGGGACGAAGGGCACGTCCGCCGGCATGCGCCGCCAGTCGGCGAGGCCGATCGGCACGATCAGCCCCGGCGCGATCGGCGTCCGCAAAACCATCGTGCTCTCCGCGACCGGCGCCATGCGGACCATCAGGCCGCCCGTCTCGCTCCGCGCGATGGGCTCCAGCAGCGCGGCGATCGACGACATGCCGATCACCTCAGGATCGGCGAAGGTGACGAAGAGTTCGCGAAAGGTGTCGGTGCGCCATAGCGCGCGGGCGCCGACAGTGCGCTCGGTGACGATCGCCACGTCGACCAAGGCGATGTCCTGCGCCTCGCCGTCATTGATCGAGACGTCGATCCGCTTGTTCGCCGCGAAGGCGATGTCGGCCGGCACGCGGCCGGTGGCGGCGAGCCCGGCCGCGAGGCCCGTGACGGTCGGCTCGCGGTGCTCCGGAAAGGCGTTGTTGGTGCCGGTCGAGATGCCGGCGATCGGGACGGCGCCGCAATGCCGGGCGACGGCGCGGTGCGTGCCGTCGCCGCCGAGCACGACGATCGCGGCGACGCCGGCCCGGCGCATCGCCTCCGCCGCGTGGCACGTATCGTCGACCGTGCCCGAGACGCGCATCGGCAGATAGGTGACGGAAGGGAACTGCGCCTCGCCGCGGTTGCGCGCCCGCATCAGCCCGCGCTCGACATGGCCGCGGATGCCGCCGTGCTCCGGCATCATCAGCACCTCGCCGATGCCGCACGCATGGAGCGACGCCAGCACGCGCAGGACGATGTTCGCCCTGTCGGCGATCTGCAGGCTGGTGGCGTTCGCGATCACCCGGCGGATATCGCGCGCCGAGACGGGATTGGCGATGATGCCGACGACCGGTCGTGTCACGCAGCCGTTCCCTCCACAAGTCTCTTTGCCGCCGTAATGGCAAGCACCGTGCCACGTTCGGAGCGAGCGGGAATGTGCCGACGTTTCAGATGTTTGTTAGGAAACCGCGCGCGGCGAGCGGGCTGCTAACGGCGTCGCGGCGCCACACCTGCGGCAGGTGCGGCGCAACAGGTGTTGTATCGTACCGCCACCGCTGACCACATGCTGATGTACGGGTTGCGCCCAGGACCAGGCTTCGCGAATCGCTGTGCCGTGATCGTGGCAGCGTCACCGTCTTACCCGATCGCCGCCGATCGGACGGCAGGATGTGCGCTTCGCAGAGCACCGTCGGATCGAGCTTGTGGTCGCCGATGCAGCGTCGCCAGGACCGATGGCTGATCGCGTCGCGTGCGGACCGCGCGCCTTCGGCGACGCGGATCAGCTCGTCGATATGCGAAGTCTGCGCCTCCTTCATGACCGGCGCCCCTTCTCATCGGAGGTCCGTCATTGTGGCCAGACTTTCGCGTGGGGAACAAGGTGCCGTGTCGGCACCGTGGCATCGCTCGGAAGCTGCGCTTTATGAGGGAGGCACCCCGGCCGTGCTCCGCATGCGGACCAAAAGGAAGAAGAAAACGATCGAACCACCAAGACACCAAGAGCACCAAGATGAGTATCGGCGCGCGGCGCGCGCCTGGATTTCCTTGCTGTCATGGTGTCTTGGTGGTTCAAACGTTGTTTTTACTCCGCTATTGCGGAGCGATGCCGGTCAGGCCGGCATTCTCCCGAACGCGATCGCAAACCGCGTCAATGCCCCGGCTGCTCCTTCGTGCGGGCGACGAGCTGGGTCGGGTTGACGATGCGCAGGGCGAGGAGCAGCCAGACCAGGGTCGCCACCATGTACGTCACCGCCATCGCGTCGATCGACTGCGTCGCCCGGACGCCGGCCGCGAACACGGCATAGTAGAGTGCCACGACCAGCGTCTGGCTGTCCGGCCCGGCGGTCAGGAAGGTCAGCTCGAACATCGCGATGCTGCGCACCAGCACAAGCAGCGCCGCCGCCAGGATGCCGGGCGCCAGCAGCGGGATCAGCACGTAGCGGAAGACGCCGAAGGTGCCGGCTCCGAAGACGCGCGCCGCCGACTCCAGTCGCGGGTCGATCTGCTCGATGAACGGCGTCATCACCAGGATCACGAACGGCACCGTCGGGACCAGATTGGCGAGGATGACGCCCCACATCGTCCCGGCGAGCCCGACCTCGTAGAGCAGCGCCGCGAGCGGGATGCCGTAGGTGATCGGCGGCACCAGCAGCGGCAGCACGAACAGCAGCATCAGCGCGCGCTTGCCGAGGAAGTCGCGGCGGGCGAGCGCATAGGCGGCCGGCACGCCGAGCAGCACGGAGAGCGCTACGACCGCGAACACGACCTCCATCGTGACGATCAGCACGTCGCCGAGCTGGAACTCGCCCCAGGCGGCGCCGTACCATCGCACCGTCCAGCCGGCCGGCAGCCACGTCCCGAGCCAGCGAGTCGCGAAGGAGTTCGCCAGCACCGCCGCGACCAGCGCCGCGACGTTGACGAGGAAAAAGGTCATCAGCACCCAGATGAGCACGGTGCCGAGGCGGCCGGCGCGGTCGCTGCGGCGCAACGGGGCGCCGCCGGGGGCCGGGCCGGAAGCGTCGGTCGCGTCTACGGCGCTCATCCCTTCGCTCCCCCGGTCGGGCCGCTGTAGAAGAAGCGGCGCAGCCCCAAGACGCCGAGCACGATGGCGAGCTGCACGAGGCCCATCAGGATCGCCACAACCGACGCCAGCGAATAATCGTATTCCTCGAAGGCCGCCTGATAGGCGGCGATCGACATGACGCGGGTCGGACCGGCCGGCGCGCCCAGCAGCACGGCGGACGGGAAAACCGAGAAAGCCTGGACGAAGCTCAGGCTGAAGGTGACGGCGAGGCCGGGCACCAGCAGCGGCAGGTAGATCTCGCGGAACTGCCGCCACGGCGAGGCGCCGAGCGTCGCCGCGGCGCGCGCCAGCGTCGGGTCGATGCCGGTGACGTAGGAGAGGATCAGCAGGAAGGCGAACGGGAAGCCGGTGATGATCAGCGACAGCAGCACGCCCCAGTAATTGTGCGTCAGCCGGACCGCCATGTCGACTGGGGCGACGAGGTGGAACACCCTGACGAACCAGCCCTGCGGTCCGAGATAGGTGAGCAGCCCTTCGGCGACGAGCACGGTGCCGAGGGTCATCGGGATGACCAGCAGCGTCGTCACGAACCGCTGCATGCTCGACGGTCGGCGCAGGCAGTACGCCATCGGTATCGCAAGGCCGACATTGATCAGCGTCGCCGGCACCGAGATCCACAGCGTCGTGGCGACCGTCCCGTAGAAGGCAGAACGCTCGAAGAAGGTCCGGTAGCTCGCCAGCCAATCGCCTTGCGCCGGGGTGAAGGACAGCACGAGGCCGTGCAGGAAGGCGTAGGCAAACAACACCGCGACGAGCAGCGCCGCCGGGATGACGAGCAGAGGCACGGGATCGAACGCGGCGCGCCGCCGCCGCTGCCGGTCCCCGTGCGACCCCTCGCTTGCACCGCTGCTGTCCCGCCGCACGCCGCCGGTGGAGACCGGGCTGGCGGTCGTCATGCGGCTACCTCCGTCGGGAGCAGCGTCCCCGGCACGTCCGGGTACACGAGCACGCGATCCTCCGGCACCGACAGATTGACCGTCTCGCCGGCGTTCACCGGCTCTTCGACCCGCACGTGCAGTTCCGTCCCGTCCGTTAGCGCGAGGATCACGGTGTAGTCGCGCCCGCAATATTCGGCAGTCACGACCTTGCCGGTCACCGGGTTCGGCGCGTTCTCGCCGCCGCGCCGGAAATCGTCGGGGCGAACCGCAGCGATGACTCGTGTGCCGGGCGCGGCGCTGAATCCGTTGGGCGCTGTGGCACGCCACGCAAGCGGCGCATTGCCACTGCCGCGTAGCGCCAGCCGTCCGTCCGCCATGCCGGCTACCGTGAGGGGCAGCATGTTGCGGTAGCCCATGAAGCTCGCGACGTCGAGCGTCGCCGGGCGGAGATAAAGGTCCTGCGGCGCCCCGATCTGCTGCACCAAGCCGTCCTTCAGGACGACGATGCGGTCGGACAGCGACAGCGCCTCGTCCTGGTCGTGCGTCACGTAGACCGTGGCGCGACCGAGCTTACGGTGGATGCGGCGGATCTCCATCCGCATCTCCAGGCGCAGCTTGGCGTCGAGGTTGGACAGCGGCTCGTCCATCAGGATCAGCGGCGGCTCGATCACGATCGCCCGCGCGATCGCGACACGCTGCTGCTGGCCGCCGGAGAGCTGGCTCGGCAGCTTTTCAGCGTGCGCCATGAGTTGCACGAGCGCCAGCGCCTCGTCGACCCGCCGCCGCGCTTCCGCCTTGGCGACGCCGCGCATCTTCAGGCCGAACCCGACATTCTCCCGCACGCTCATATGCGGGAAGAGCGCGTAGTTCTGAAACACCATCCCGAAGCCGCGCCGCTCCGGCGGCAGATGGTCGATGCGCCGTTGGTCGATCAGGATGCTGCCGCCGGAGAGCGGCAGCAGCCCGGCGAGGCAGTTCAGCGCGGTCGACTTGCCGCAACCGGACGGCCCGAGCAGCGACAGGAACTCGCCGCGCTCGATGTCGAGCGAGAGTTCGTCGAGCGCGACATGGCTGCCGAAGCGGCGCGAGACCCGGTCGAGCCGGATCGTCGAGAAGTTTTCGCCCGTCCGCATGGAGCCGTTCCCTTACTTCGACTTCGCCCCGCCGATCTCCTGGTCCCACTTCTGGAAGGCGATAACCAGATCCTTGCCGAAGAGCGGAATCTCGATCGGGTTGTCGGCAATCCACTGCTCGTATTCGGGACGGCCGAACTCCTTGATGACCTGCTGGCTCTCGGCCGGGGCCATGGTCACCGGCACGTCCTTGATCGCCGGACCGGGATAGAAATAGCCGTCGTCGTAGGTGTAGGCCTGCGCCTCCGGCGTCAGCAGATACGCCATCAGGTCGAGCACGACGGCGAGCTTGTCGTTCGCGATCCCCTTCGGCACCGCAAGGTACTGCGCGTCGGCGACCCAGTGGAACCCGTCGAGCTTGCCGACCTGCGCCTCCTTCGGCACGACGCCGATGGCGCGCGGGTTGATGTCCCAGCCGGTGGTCGAGACGATCATGTCGCGCGACCCCTCGCCCAGCTCCTTCATCGTGGCACCTGTGCCGGTCGGGTAGTACTCGATGCAGGAGTTCAGCTCCTTCAAGTAGGCCCAGGTCTTGTCCCAGCCGTTGACCGGATCCTTCGGGTCCTTGTCGCCGAGCAGGTACGGCAGCGCCTGAAGGAAAGTGCGGCCGGGACCGGAGTTCGCCGGGCGCGCGTACATGAAGCGGTTCGGATGCGCCTTGCACCAGTCGAGCAGCGCCGCCGTGCTTTTCGGCGGGTCCTTGACGGCGCCCGGCATGAATTCGAGCAGCGGACCCGAGGGGTAGTAGACGACGGCGAGCGCCTGACCCTTCGCGAGGTCGTTCATCTTGCGCGCCGCCGGCAGGTAGCGCTCCTCAAGGCCGGAGAACTTGTCGGCGTATTGCGGCAGGACTTCAGTCCACTCGTTCAGCTCCATGCCGGCCGAGACGCCGTCGGTCCCGCCGATCACGAGATCGATGTCGAGCCGGCCGGCCTGCTGCTGCGCCTTTATCTTGCCGGCCAGCTCGGGCGCGGGAGCCTTGGTAAAGGTCATGCGGGACACGAGCTTCGGGTGCGTGTCCCGGTACTTCTCCATCGCCTTCTGGGTCAGCGCGAGCGCGCCGCCGACGTCGATGATGTTGATGACCTGCGGTTTGCTCGGGAGCGGCGGAGCATCGGCCTGCGCCGTCCGCGTACCGCCGCCCAAGCCCGCCGCCAGCACCAGCGCCGCGAGCGCGGCGCCCGTCACTGCCCGTCTCATCGTCCTTTCCTCCCGCGTCTCATGTTCTTGCCGTTTACCGTCCCGACCGGCAGCGCCGGCCGCCGATCGGTTCCTCCTTATGATGCCCAATAAAGCGAGCGCGCCGCCTCCCGCACGCCGCGGTCTGCAATCGCCGCCAGCCCCGCCGCGACCGCGCCGCGCAAGGCATGGTCCTGGGCGAGCGCCGGCGGGAACAGACCGGAGCGGTCGAACATCGCCGCGACGACGCGGTCCTGCGGCCCCGATCCGGATCCAGGACGGCAGAGCGCCGTCAGCGCATCCGCCATCGGGTCCGGCGCGATCGCGATCGGTCCGTGCTCGCCGACGCCGCCGAGATAGCGGAACCAGCCGGCAAGCGCGAAGGCGAGACAGGGCGTCCGCCGTCCCTCCTGCC
>DASWRT010000486.1:0-2994 GCA_036403035.1 Allostellaceae bacterium
GAATCTGTACCCTTGCAAGCGCATCAATTATCGTAGGGGCGGCCCTTGGGCCGCCCGGCCGCAGTTACGCTGTGGCGATGGGAGGGGCGAGCCCCTCCCCTACGTTTCCGCTGAAATCACCCGGAACCGCCCATGCCCCGCAGACTGATCGACATCTCGATGCCGCTGGAGAACGACGTCGTTTCCGACCCGCCCGGCTACGGGCCGCAGATCGAGTACCTGACGCATCGGAGCACCGCCGCCGACATCTGCAAGTTCTTCCCCGGCCTCAAGGAGTCGGACCTGCCGGACGGCGAGGGCTGGGCGATCGAATGGGTGCGGTTGATGACCCACAACGGCACGCATCTCGACGCGCCCTACCACTTCCATTCGACGATGAACCGCGGCGAGCGCGCGATCGCGATCGACGAGGTGCCGCTGGACTGGTGCCTGCAACCCGGCGTCAAGCTCGACTTCCGGCACCTGCCGGACGGCTACGTCGTGACGCCTGACGACGTCGAGAAGGAGCTGGCGCGCATCGGCCACAACCTCAAGCCGCTCGATATCGTCGTCGTCAACACCCGCGCCGGCTCGGCCTACGGTAAGCCCGACTACGTCGCGGCCGGCTGCGGCATGGGGCGCGAGGCGACGCTGTACCTGCTGGAGCGCGGCGTGCGGCTGACCGGCACCGACGCCTGGAGCTGGGACGCGCCGTTCGTTCACACCCGCGAGAAGTACGGCGCGTCCGGCGACGCCGGGCTGATCTGGGAAGGACACAAGGCGGGCCGCGAGATCGGCTACTGCCATCTGGAAAAGCTGCACAACCTCGAAGCCCTGCCCTCGACCGGCTTCACCGTGAGCTGCTTCCCGGTGAAGATCCGCGGCGCGTCCGCCGGCTGGACGCGGGCGGTAGCGATAATCGAGGAGTGACCGGCCGCTGGGCCGCCGCTATCTCCGCCCGTCCGCGACGCGGCCCGCGGGAGGAACGGTCCTGCCCTGCCCCGCTGCCGCTTCCGTCGCCGCCTTAAGCTCGGCGAGCGCGGCGCGATCGACGCCGCCGCTTCCCCGGAGGTTGCGGTCGGCGCGGAAACGGGCCAGCGACGCGGCGGTCGCGCCGTCCTTGTCGCGGCCGTCGACCGGCCCCTCGAAGTAGCCCAGGGCGCGCAGCATCACCTGCGCCGCGGCGACCGTCGGCGACGGGTCGGAGCGGTGCGGCGTCTGCCGCCGCTTCGCAACGACGCGCGGCGCGGCGTAGCGCAGATGCGCGAGCACGTCGTAAAGCCCGGCGTCGCGGGGAAGCTCGGCGTCGTGACGGTACGCCGCGACCGCGCCGAGCGTCTGCGGGCCGACTTGGCCGGTCGCCGGACCGGGATTGTAGCCGTGCAGCAGCAGTTCCTCCTGGAGCGCGCGGGCGGCGTACGTCCCGATCTCCTCGGCGTCGGCGGAGCCCGCCGGGCAGGCCGCCGCCGCGAGTGCGAGAGCCGCCGCAGCGACCGAAAGTCGAAATCTGTTCATTGGCTGTCTCCCCGGCGCAATAACGGCGCTACGCCGGGAATCTCTCGCCGGGAGACGTGTCCATTTTTAGGCCGCCGCGAATCTTACGAGTCGGTCCAGTCGTGGCCTGTCCCTCGCCCGCGAAAACGGCGCCTCATGTCCGCCGACGTAGAACACTTCGTTTCACTTTGTCGCAATTTGCCCGAATTCCGCCCGCACTCTTGCCACGATCGGCAGCGATCCTACGTCAACCCCTAGAGGTACACGCGAACCTTCCAGCCCCGCTCTCCCCCCGAGCGGGGCTTTTTTGGGGTGCTCGGCGTGCATCCGTCCGCAGCGGACGGCAGCCGCGCCTTGTCGCGGCCTGTGTCCCCGCACCAGATGATCGGCATGGCGGGACAGACCTTCTTCACCAGCGACACGCATTTCGGCCATGCCGGGGTGATCTTCGTCTACAAGCGGCCGTTCGAGTCCGTCGCGGCGATGGACGAGGCGCTGATCCGGCGATGGAACGAGACGGTGGCGCCCGGCGACACGGTCTGGCACCTCGGCGATTTCGCGATCAAGCAGAGCGCGGCGCGCGTCGCCGAGATCCTGTCGCGGCTCAACGGCACGAAGCATCTCGTGACCGGCAACAACGACCCGCCCGCGACCACCACCGGCCAGAGCGGCTGGGCGAGCGTGCAGCCCTATGCGGAACTTGAGATCGACGACCGCAAGCTGGTGCTCTGCCACTATGCCTTCCGCACCTGGAACGGCATGGGCAAGGGCTCGGTCAACCTGCACGGCCACAGCCACGGCCGCCTCGCCCCGGCGACGCGGCAGGTCGACGTCGGCGTCGACGTGTGGGACTTCCGGCCGGTGACGCTGGAGCAGATCCTGGCGCGACGGCGGCGAAAGGTGGCGGCAAAGACAGCGGCGCCGGCCTGAGCTTCCCGCCGCTAGGCGCTAAGCCCGACGCTAGGCGCTAAGCCCGACGCTACCTCCACCTCTCCTCGACCTCGGGCGGGAACCGTTTGAAAACCTCATTAGCAAGTTTTGTCGTCTCGGGGGCCAGATCCGAGATTTCATTGTACCACTGGATGTATCGGAAGATCTGCCGCCTAGTGGAGTAGACCTCGAAAGACTCGCGCCCGGCGATGCTGACCAAGGCTTCGGCATGCTCCAACGCATGTCGCCTTGCCTCGTCGGCGTCCATCAAACGGGTGCCCGGCGGATCGGCATCCGCCCGTATGCACGGCGAAAGCAGGTAGAGTTCGATCAGATTGCCATGCGCCCAAATCCTCCTGTCGCGATCTTCGCTGTGGAGGTCATAGATGGAATGCACCCGCGACGTCGACCATAGGTCCCTTATGCGCCTTTCGGGCGGCTCGTCACCTTCTCCTTGTAGATTCATTACGGCCATTCGTTCGCTGGAATCTTGGCTGTTCATGAAAATGAGCGTCAACGAAAGATACTGGACGACTGCCCAACTATTCGACCTGTCGAGCCGGAACGATTCCCGGTAGTGCTCACGGGCCT
>DASWRT010000487.1:0-7633 GCA_036403035.1 Allostellaceae bacterium
AGCAATGGACGTTCTACAAGCGCGACGAGGCGCGGATCGCTGAGATCAAGCGAACGATCGCGGAGGTCATCTGACCTGAACCTCTCGGGCGCGCCGCGGCGACCGGACGGCGCCGGTTCCGATCATGTCCTCGATCAGGGCGACGGCCACCTTGAGGCCATCTTCGGCGCGGATCGCCTTGCCGAGCTGCGCGGCGCGGACGCGCATGGCCGTGTCCGTCGTGACGCGGCGGAGCGACGCCGCGAGCGCTTCCGCCGTCACGCGGCGGCGCGGCAGCGGCGGCGGGGCGGCCCCGAGTGCGGCGAGGCGCGCACCCCAGAAGCTCTGATCGCCGAGCACCGGCAGCACGATGGAGGGGATGCCGGCGCGCAGCGCCGCGGCGGTGGTCCCCGCGCCGCCATGATGGACCGCCGCCGCCATGCGCGGCAGCAGACGGTCGTGCGGCGCTTCCTCGATCATGATGACCGTCTCCGGCAAGCCGGCGTCGCCGCCGACGCCCGAGCATGAGAGGCCGCCCCAGCCGGCGGCGAGCACGGCGCGCAATCCGCCGGCCTCCTTGAGCGCCTGCAGCACGAGGGCCGTCGTCTCCCGCGGGTCGTCCGCCGCTCCCATGCTGCCGAATCCGACATAGACCGGCGGCGGCCCCGCCGCGAGAAAGGCTTCGAGTTCCGGCGGCGTCCGCCACTCCGGATCGTCGAGGAACCAGTAGCCGGTCACGCGGCATTGCGGCGGCCAGTCGGCGGGACGGGGTACGACCGAGGGGCTGAATCCGAACAGCGCCAGCGGCCCGCGGCGATTGATCGCGTCGACCGGCGCTGGCAGGACCGGCCAGGGCCGCAGGCCGAGCAGCCGCCGCCGCGCCTCGTTCGTACCGGGCCGCAGCGCCAGCCAGAACAGTTCGCCGACCAGCCGGTGCGATATCCGGTTCGCCCAGCCCGGCAGCCTGAACGGCGGCTGCGGGATCAGCGCGCTGGGGAAGTCGCGGGTCGGCGGCAGCGGCTGGAGATACGTCTGTATCAGCGGCACGCCGCTCTTCTCGGCCACCGACGCGCCGAAGAACGCAGCGCCATCGCCGGTCAGGATCGCGTCCGCGCCGCGGCAAGCGGCCAGCCCTTCCTCGCCCCAGCGTAGCGCCAGATCGCGGCCGACCTTGAAGAAGCTGCGGGCGAGCGCGACCGGGTTGCGGCCCTGCTCGAACACCAGCTTCCGCTCGGCCTGGAGCAGGCTGCGGATGTCGCCTGAAACCGGCACATGCTCCACCCCGCCGGCCAGCCGCATCAGCGGCGCGAACCCGCGGTCGGCGACGATGCGTATTTCGTGCCCGGCGCGGGCGAGCGCGCCGCCGAGCGCCGCGAAGGGCTGCACATCGCCGCGCGATCCGGGGGCGAGGACGGTAATACGCATCAAACCGGTGACGGCTGCGTCCGAAAGAGTGGGTGGCGAGGGCGAGCCTCTCGCGTACCTGTCAACGCGCCAACGCTCTTACCGTCCCGCTGCCGTCAGGGCGCGGGCGAACTGTCCCGGCGTGATTCCGAACGCGCCCTTGAACCGCTTCGTCAGGTGGCTCTGGTCGGCGAAGCCGGTCGCTGCGGCAATTTCGGCCGCAGGCTCGCCGGCGGCGAGGAGCCGCTTCGCTTCGGCGAGGCGAAGCTGGAGCCGATAGGCGTGAGGCGGCAGCCCGTAGCGCTGCCGGAACAGGCGGGCCAAATGAAAGCGGCTCAACCCGGCGACAACGGCAAGGTGGTCGGCAGAGATGTCGGCGGCCAGGTCGGCGTGCAGAAAGTCGCGTACGCGCTCGATCGCCGAGGCGCTGCTACCACGCAGTACCGCGGCCGCCTTTCCTGCGCGGCCGGCGTCGTACCGCATCGCCAGCGGCACGAGCAGATCGGCGACATAGGCGTCTCGCTCCAGCGCGGGCGTTCCCCGTTCCGCTAGGGCGCGGCCCAGCACGATAACGGCACGCGCAATGGCCGCGTCGCGGATCAGCGGCTCGCGGAAGAATGGCAGGCGGCTGCCGGCGGCGCTCCGGACTCCGTCATTCGCATCCTCAAGCACGTCCCGTATCGCGTCGGGACGGATGTAGATCATCCGGTAGGTGAAGCCTTCTGCGGCACCCGACTGACCGTCGTGCGGATCGTCGGGATTGAAGGCCATGACCGTGCCGAGAGTGCTGGCATGGGCGGCGCCGCGGCAGGTGAAGGTCTGAACGCCGCTCTCGGTGACGCCGACCGCATAGCCGTCGTGGCTGTGCCGGTCGTAGACGTGGTCGGCATAATGGGCGTGCAGGCATTCGACCCGGTGGTCGGCGGCGACCGCATACCGTGTCCATTCCGCCGGTGCAACTGTCGAAGGCATCGCGCCCCACCTCATTCGCCGTGCGGCCGTCGCCGTCCGGCCAGCCCTCCGAGAGCACGGAAATACAATCCGGTGCTCGGCCGGCACCCTAACATTCCGCCGCATTGTCAAACAGGCGAGGACGGGTAATATGCGGTTCGAGACGAAGATTGCCGTGGTGCTGCGCGAGAATCTGCCGGCATGGCAGAAGCTGAACGTCACCGCCTTCACGGTGAGCGGCGTCGCCGCGACCGATCCCACCACGGTCGGCGAGGATTACGAGGACGCCTCCGGCAACCGCTACCTCCCGATGTTCCGTCAGCCGGTGCTCGTCTTCGCCGGGTCGGCCGAGAAGGTGCGCGCCGCCTACGACCGTGCGCAGGAACGCGGCGTCCGGCTCGCGATCTTCACCGAGGAGCTGTTCGGCACAGGATACGACGAGGCAAACCGCGCCGCGGTGAAGGCGGTCCCGTCGGCGGCGCTGCGCATCGTCGGCATGGCCCTGCGCGACGACCGCAAGACAGTCGACAAGATCCTGAAGGGCCTGTCGCTGCACGGCTGAGCGCGATGCCGCCGGCCCCGGCGGTGGAACGCGGCGCCGGTCTCCGCCGTTTCGGAGACGTGGATCTAACGCTGAGGTGCAGTCTTGAACCGAAAGCTTCTACTGCTTGCCGCATCGTTCGTCGCGCTGCCGGTCGCCGGCGTTCTCGCCGACGACGAGCCCGTCCTTCAGCAGCAGGGCGGGGCGTCGTACTACGCCGACAAGTTCCACGGACGGAAGACCGCCACCGGCGAGACCTTCAGCCAGAACAAGATGACGGCCGCGTCGCGCGACCTGCCGCTCGGCACCCATGTCACCGTCACCAACCAGGAAAACGGGAAGTCGGTGGACGTCAAGGTCAACGACCGCGGTCCCTATGCCGACGGCCGCGTCATCGACCTGTCGAAGAAGGCGGCCGAAAAGCTCGACATGAAGCACGATGGCGTCGCGCCGGTCACCGTCGAGGCGCGTCCGTCGGCTCAGCCCACCGAGGAACTGAAGCAGGCCGTCGAGGAGAAGGCGACCGGGGCGGCGACCCAGGAGCCGCCGGCGCAGGAATCGAGCGACGAATAACGGCGCCGGTCGTCCGCTCCCAGTTATCCGTTCAGGGCCGCTCGTTCCCTCGTTCCTTCGCAACGGCGCGTTGTCGCCGCTTTCCGCTGGTCAGATCGCCGCCGCCGGCCACGCCCGCGTCAGGATCGTGCGATGGTCGGCCTTGCCGGTCGCCGTGCCGAACGCCAGACCGCCCGCCTCGCCGTCGAGCCGCGCCGCGCAGAACGCGTCGGCGACGGCGGCCGGCGCGTGGCGGACCAGCAGCGCCGCCTGGAGCGCCAGCGCGATCCGCTCGACGAGGAGCCGGCCGTTCGCCTCGAGATCGCCCGGCGCGGCGAGCGCCTGATCGAGCGCGTCGAGACGGCGGTCCAGCCGCCGGTCGGCGCCTCGCGCCGCCGCCAGTTCGGCGCGCAGCGCCTCGACGGCGTGCGGCTCGCGCTGCATCGCGCGGGCGACGTCGAGGCACATCACGTTCGCCGACCCTTCCCATATCCCGTTCAGCGGCGCCTCGCGGTAGAGCCGCGCGACCGGCCCGTCCTCGACGTAGCCGCCGCCGCCGAGGCATTCCATCGCCTCGCAGACGGCCGGCGCGGTGCGCTTGCAGATCCAGTATTTCGCGATCGCCGTGCCGATCCGGGCCAGCGCCCGCTCGCCTTCCTCGACGCCGTCATAGGCGCGGCCGAGCCGCAGCACCAACGCCATTGCCGCCTCGGATTCGAGCGCGAGGTCGGCGAGCACGGCGCGCATCAGCGGCTGGTCGATCAGCCGGCGCTGGAAGGCGGTCCGGTGCGCCGCGTGGTGCAGCGCGTGGACGAGCGCATGGCGGATCAGCGCGGCCGAGCCGATCGTGCAGTCGAGCCGGGTATGGTGGATCATCCGGATGATCGTCGGCACGCCGCGGCCTTCTTCGCCGACCATGCGCGCCCAGGTGCCGTCGTACTCGATCTCGCTCGACGCGTTCGAATGGTTGCCGAGCTTCTCCTTGAGCCGCTGGATCAGGATCCGGTTGCGCGTGCCGTCCGGCCGCCAGCGCGGCACGAGGAAGCAGGAAAGCTCGCCGCGCTCGGTGTAGGCGAGGCTGAAGAACGCGTCCGACATCGGCGCCGAGCAGAACCATTTGTGGCCGGTCAGCTCGTACTCGCCGCCGGGCCCGCCCGCGCCGATGGGGCGCGCCCTGGTCGTGTTGGCGCGCACGTCCGATCCGCCTTGCTTCTCGGTCAGCGCCATGCCGATCGTGACGCCGGTCTTCCGCTCGGCCGGCAGGCTGCGCCGGTCGTAGCGCCGCGACAGGATGCGCGGCATCCATTCGGCGGCGATCTCCGGATGCTGCGCCATCAGCGGGACCGCGGCATAGGTCATCGTGATCGGACAGGCGACGCCGTTCTCCGCCTCGTTGAAGAGGTAGTAGAGCCCGGTGCGGCCTGCCTGCCCGCCCTTGCCCTTCTCGTCCCAGCACAGGGCGTGCATTCCCTCGCCGATGCCCCACGCCATCAGTTCGTGATAGGCGGGGTGGTACTCGACCTCATCGATACGGTGGCCGTAGCGGTCGACGGGGCGGAACTCCGGCGCGTGGCGGTTCGCGTCCCGCGCCCAGCCGATCACCCGCGCCGATCCGACCGCCGCGCCCAGCGAGCGGGCGCGCTCGACGGCCCAGCCGGCGCCCTCCCGCCGCATCGCCTCCGCCAGCGCCCGGTCGAGGTCGAAGGCGTTGTAGTCCTCGAGCGGCGGCGGCTGGTTCGTCACCTCGTGCGTCGCGGCCATGCCGTTCCTCCTATTGCCCGACTCCTTCGATCCGGGGGAGCCGATCCGCCGCCAGTGTAACGCATTGCCGCAGCGTTCCGCCGAAGATCTACCGCCGGATCCGCGTTCTATGATTAGAGTAGGGCATGGTCCGCCGGCTGCTTCTGTTCCTTTGCCTCGCCCTACCGCTCGCCGGCTGCGGCGGCGTCGACGAGCGGCAGCAGCAGATATGCACGGCTGCGTTGCAGACGATCGTCGGCGCCGATGCGTCGGTCGGATCGGTCGAGACGCTGCCGAGCACCGCGCACAGCGTCGTGCTGCGCTTCCGCGCCGCCGACGCGCCCGCGCGGCCGCAGGTGCTGGCCTGCCGGTTCGCAGGCGGCTGGGGCGACGGCGAGGACCGCGACGCGCTGAACGCGGTCAGCTTCAACGGCGAGCCGCTCGATCCGCTCCGGCTCGCCCTGCTGCGCCACGTGCTCGGCACCCCGACGCCGTCCGCGACGGAGGCCGGCGCCGGCGATGCGGGCACCGGCGGCGCGGCGGCGGGGGCGCAGGCGGAGCCGACGGATTCCGCGCGCGCCTTCGCCTTCCTGACGCAGCAGCTCCTGAACGGGATCGCGCTCGGCGCCCTGCTCGGGCTCGTCGCGCTCGGTTACGCGCTGGTCTACGGCATCACCGGCACCGTCCAATTCGCCTACGGCGAGCTGTTCATGATCGGCGCCTACATCATGGTCATCGGGATTTTCGCCCTGAACCCGATCGGCGGCTTCGCCATGCTGCTGCTGTCGATCGCCGCCGCCACCATCGTCACCGGCGGCTACGGGTTCGTCGCCGAGCGCATCGTCTACCGGCCGCTGCGCCTCGAAGGGCGGCAGGCGCCGCTGGTCGCCGCGATCGGCCTGTCGATCGCGCTGCGGGAGTATGTCCGGCTGGTCCAGGGCGCGCAGAATCTGTGGCTTCCGGCGCAGCTTCCCGACCGCCTGGACCTGTTCGAGGCGGGCGGCTTCCAGGTCTCGATCGCGGGCGTGCAGATGCTGATCCTGCTGCTCGCGACGGTGTTCGCAGCGCTGCTCGGCTGGGGCCTCGCGAGCAGCCGTCCGGGCCGCAACTACCGCGCCTGCGCCGACGACGTCGGCATGGCGGCGCTGGTCGGCGTCGACGTCGCGCGCACCGTCGGCGTCACCTTCGCGGTCGGTGCGGGGCTCGCCGCGGTCGCGGGCGCGATGGTCGCGCTGCTCTATGGCGAGGCCGACTACACCATGGGGTTCCTGTTCGGCTTCAAGGCCCTCGGCGCCGCGCTCCTCGGCGGGTTCGGGTCGCTGCCCGGCGCGCTCGCCGGCGGCATGCTGCTCGGCGTCTTCGAGGCGCTCTGGTCGGCCTACTTCGGTCTCGACTATAAGGATGTCGCGATCCTGGGACTGCTCATGCTGATCCTGCTGCTTCGCCCCAACGGGCTCTTCGGACGCCCGGCGGCGGATGCGACCTGAACGGTACCGCCTGCAACCCTCGTCCCGACCTCGAACCCGGCGCCGACCATGACGATGATCCTCTCCGCCCCGCTGCCGCCCGCCGATCCGCTCCGCACCGCGTTCCGCGAGGCCTACCGGGCCGACGAGAACGAGACGATCGAACGCATCCTCGCCGCGGCGCGGACGGCGCTGCCGGCGCCGGCCCGCGACCGCGTCGCCGAGAAGGCCCGCCATCTCGTCTCGACCGTGCGTGCAGGCCGAATCGGCAAGGGCGGCATCGACGCGTTCCTGCACGAGTACGCGCTCTCCTCGCAGGAGGGCATCGCGCTGATGTGCCTCGCCGAAGCGCTGCTGCGCATTCCCGACGCCGAGACGGTCGACCGGCTGATCCGCGACAAGATCGGCAGCGCCGATTGGGAGCGCCATCTCGGCCGCTCGGACTCGGTGTTCGTCAACGCTTCGACCTGGGGGCTGATGCTGACCGGGCGGCTGGTGAAGGGCGAGGTCGCCGACCGCGACCTGCGCGGCGCGCTGAAGCGGCTCGTCTCGCGCTCCGGCGAGCCGGTCGTGCGGCAGGCGGTGACGCAGGCGATGCGCATCCTCGGCCGCCAGTTCGTCATGGGCCGCACGATCGAGGAGGCGCTCGACCGCGCGAAGAGCGCGGAGAAGCACGGCTACCGCCATTCCTACGACATGCTCGGCGAGGCCGCGCGCACCGCCGCCGACGCGCGGCGCTATTTCGACTCCTACCGCAAGGCGATCGCCGCGATCGGGCGGCACGCCGACGGGCGCGACGTCGCCGACGCGCCCGGCATCTCAGTGAAGCTGTCGGCGCTGCATCCGCGCTATGAGCTGAACCAGCGTGAGCGTGTGATGACGGAGCTGCTGCCGCAGGTCCTTCAGCTCGCCCGCGAGGCGAAGGGCGTCGGCATCGGCTTCACGATCGACGCCGAGGAATCGGAGCGCCTGGACCTGTCGCTGGACCTGATCGAAGCGC
>DASWRT010000488.1:0-1556 GCA_036403035.1 Allostellaceae bacterium
CAGATCGAGCAGCAGATGTCGCTCGCCGTCGATCGGGTGATGACGGAGGGATCGGTCTACGACCGTGCGCTCGCGGCGCTCGCGATCAAGCAGGCGCGCGGCGACCTGATCGAAGCGATCTTCCTGCTGCGGGCGTACCGCACCACCCTGCCCCGGCTTGCCGTCACCGAGCCGATCGATACCGGCCGGGCCGCGGTGCGGCGGCGCATCTCGGCGACGTTCAAGGACATTCCGGGCGGCCAGATCCTCGGGCCGACCTTCGACTACACGCACCGGCTGCTCGACTTCGCGCTCGCGGCGGAGAAGCGGCAGGAGGGAGCGGCGACGACTGCGCCGCCACCGCTTCCGCCGGCAGCCGGCCCGGCTGCGGACGGCCCGGCTGCGGAACCGCTGCCGCGCGTCAGCACGCTGCTCGGCGACCAGGGACTGATCGAGCCCGCGGCGGACCCGCCGGCCGGCGAGCCCGGCGACCTGACGCGCGAGCCGCTGAGCTTTCCGGCGTCGCGCGACCTGCGCCTCCAGAACCTGGCGCGCGGCGACGAGGGCTTCCTGCTGGCGCTCGGCTATTCGACGCAGCGCGGGTATGCGCGGAACCACCCCTTCGCCGGCGAGATCCGCATCGGCGAGGTCGAGATCGAGATCGTCCCGGCCGAGTTGGGATTCCCCGTCGTGATCGGCGAGATCACCGTCACCGAATGCGAGATGGTCAACCAGTTCAAGGGCTCGGCGACCGCGCCGCCGCAATTCACGCGCGGCTACGGCCTGACCTTCGGCGAAGGCGAGCGCAAGGCGATGGCGATGGCGCTGGTCGACCGGGCGATGCGCGCCGGCGAACTGGACGAGGAGATCGCGGCGCCGGCGCAGGACGCCGAATTCGTGCTGTACCACTCCGACAACGTCGAGGCGTCCGGCTTCGTGCAGCACCTGAAGCTGCCGCACTATGTCGACTTCCAGTCGGAACTGAACCTGATCCGCCGGCTGCGCGCCGAGGCGGACGCCCGGCTGGAGGCGGCGGAATGAGCGAGACGGCGGCAGCGACGGTGTCCGGCTACAACTTCGCCTATCTCGACGAGCAGACGAAGCGGATGATCCGGCGCGCGATCCTCAAGGCGGTCGCGATCCCCGGCTATCAGGTCCCGTTCGGCAGCCGTGAGATGCCCCTGCCCTACGGCTGGGGCACCGGCGGCATCCAGGTGACGGCGAGCATCATCGGCCGCGACGACCGGCTGAAGGTGATCGACCAGGGCGCCGACGACACCACCAACGCCGTCTCGATCCGAAGCTTCTTCGCGCGTACGGCCGATGTCGCGACGACGCCGCGGACCGAAGAGGCGACGATCGTGCAGACGCGGCACCGCATCCCGGAGACGCCGCTCGCGGCCGGCCAGATCATCGTCTATCAGGTGCCGATCCCCGAGCCGCTGTACAAGCTGGAGCCGCGCCGCGCCGAGACGACCAAGCTGCACGCGGCCGGCGAGTACGGGCTGATGAACGTCAAGCTGTACGAGGATCTCGCCCAGTGGGGCCGCATCGACGAGAGCTACGAATACCCGGTG
>DASWRT010000489.1:0-11779 GCA_036403035.1 Allostellaceae bacterium
CGGCGCTACTGCTTTTCCGTCCCGCCCTGCTCGGCCAGCTCGCGCCGTGACGGACGGCGCGGCGCGGCGAGCAGCCGGTGCCAGTGGCGGTAGAAGGACGGGTGGCGGAAGCTCAGCGAACGCAGCTCGAACGCGACGAGCTGCTGGACGAGCCCGCCCGCATCGAGACCGAGATCGCGCCGCCATACGATCTCCGCCTCAGTGCCGCGGCCGCGGCACCAGCCGACGAACCACTCGATCTTGCCCTCGATCGCCCGCTCGTCGACATCGACGATCCGGAACGCGATCTCCCATACCACCATGCGCACTCGTCCGGCGTCGGCGGCCATGACCGGCCTCGATGGACAAACGGACCGGCGCGATGCAGGGTTGCGCCGCCGCCGCACGGTGTCAGCGGCGGCGGGATGACAGACGCGAACGAAGGCCGATGACGAGACGCCCCCGCAGCTCCGCCCCCCGCTTCAAGCCTGCCTTCCTGGCCGTGATCGCCATGGCGGCAGCCGCGCTGCCCGCCGCCGCGCTGCCCGCCGCCGCGCAGGAAGCGCCGCTGCGCATCCCGATCCTGGTGCCGGTCACCGGCTTCCTGTCTCTCGAAGGGACGAGCCAGCGCAACGGCGCCGTGCTTGCGGTGCGGAACGCGCCGGCCGGCGGCCCCAGGATCGCCTCCGAGGTGGCGGACACCGGGACATCACCGGAAGTTGCCGTCAACGCGCTGGAAAAGGCGCTCGGCGACAGGGACGTCGTTGCCGTCGCGGCCTCGATGCTCGGCACGCAGATGCTGGCGATGCTGCCGATCGCGCTCGACCGCAAGGTGCCGCTGGTCACGGTGTCGGGGACGGCGCAGATCACCGAGATGCGGAACCCCTACGTGTTCCGGTTCTTCCCCGGCGACGAGATCGCCAAGGCGGCGCATGCCCGCTACGTCGTGCAGGAGCTGGGAAAGACCCGCCCGGCCGTGATCTATCAGACGACCGCCTACGGCCAGGGCGGCCGGAAGCAGCTCGACGAAACGTTCAAGCAGCTCGGCGTGACGCCCGTCTTCGAGGAAGGGCTGGACGTCTCGGTGAAGGACTACCTGCCGGTCCTCGGCAAGGCGATGGCGGCGAACCCTGACGTGTTGGTGTTGCACCTCCACGCCGGCCCGACGGCACTGATCATCCGGCAGGCGGTCGCCTCGGGGATCAAGATTCCCATAGTCGCCGGCTCCGCCATCCACCAGCCGTCGACCGCGGCGCTGCTGGAGCCTGCCGAGCTGAAGGGCGTCTGCGCCGAGACCGCCTCCTCTCCCGTCTCCGGCGGCTCGCCCGAGATTGACGAGTTCCTGCGGCGCTACCGCGAGGCGTTCGGCGGCGCCGACCCGGACGCCTACGCGCTCGGCCAGTATGACGGCGTAACCATGGTGCTCGACGCGGTCGCGAAGGGCGCGAAGACGCCGGAAGCGGTGCGCGACGCGCTGGCGACCGGCACCTATCGCGGCGTCGCGATGACCTACAAATCGGACGGCAAGGGCAATATGGCCCACTCCGCCGAGATAATCTGCTACGACGGCACGGGTCGCGTGCCGAAGGTCGTGAAGCGGTACGACAATCTCGACGGCGCGCTCTGACGCGGACGAACCCGTTGGCCCCGCCGTTCCTGCTGCTGCTCCAGCTCGTCATCAACGGCATCGCGCTCGGCGCCGCCTATGCGCTCGTCGCGCTCGGCTTCGTGCTGATCCTGAACGCGACGAGCGCGGTCAATTTCGCGCAGGGCGACATGGTGACGGCCGGCGGCTATGCGGCGGCGGTGCTGGCCGGCCTGTTGCCCGGTCCGGTGCCGGCGATCCTGCTGCTGCCGCTGGTTGCGGCGCTGATGGCGCTGTTCGGCCTGCTCTTCTCGCTGGTGGCTTATTTCCCGCTGATGAACCGCCCGCCGGTCGCCGTCTTCATCAGCACGATCGCGGTCGGCATCATGCTCCAGAACGGCAGCAACGCCTTGTTCGGCGGCGAGCCGCGAGCGGTGCCACCGCTGATCGGAACCGGCGGACGGGTCGAGATCGCGGAGGGGCTGACGGTCTCGACGCAGTCGCTCGGCATCGTCGCCGCGGCCGCCGCGCTGATCGCCGCGCAGCACCTCCTGTTCGCGCACACGCAGTTCGGCCGGCGGCTGCGCGCCACGGCGCAGGACCGCGAGATGGCCTATGCGCTCGGCATCCCGGTCAAGGCGATGATCGCGGCGACCTTCGCGCTGGGCGCGGCGCTCGCCGGCACGGCCGGATTGCTGCTCGGCAACCAGTTCTTCGTGACGCCGACCGAGGGCGGCAACCTGATCCTCAAGGCCTACATCGCGGTGACGATCGGCGGCTGGGGATCGCTGCCGGGCGCGGTGCTCGGGGCGCTGCTGATCGCGCTGTTCGAGGTGATCGTCTCCGCCTACGTCTCCTATCCGGTGGCGGCGGCGCTGCTGTTCCTGGCGCTGCTCGCGATCCTGTTCCTGCGGCCGCAGGGCCTGTTCGGCGAGGCCGTGCGGCGGCGCGCCTGACGATGGGAGCCCTCGCGGAAAAAGGACCCGCACCGGATCGCCGTCGGATCGACCGGCCGCTCGCCGCGGGCGCAGTCGCGCTCGCCTGCTACGCCGCGTTCGGCGGCGCGTCGTCCTATGAGCTGCGCCTCCTCACGCTGGCCGGCGTCTATGCGCTGCTCGCGCTGGGGTATCAGCTCATCTTCGGCCATCTCGGCGCGCTGTCGCTGGCGCAGGGTGCGTTCTTCGGGCTCGGCGCCTACGTCACCGGCATCCTCGGCTCGCAGTTTACTTGGGGCTTCGAGGCGACGTTTCCGCTCTCGATCCTGCTGCCGCTGGCGCTGGCGGCCGTCGTCGCGGCGCCGGTGCTGCGGCTGGAATCGCATTACTTCGCGCTGGCGACGCTCGGCATCGCACAGGTCGTGCTGCTGCTCGCAGTCAACTGGCAGGAACTGACCGGCGGTGCCAACGGGCTGCCCGGCGTGCCGGGCGTGCGGCTCCTGGGGGAGCCGGCCCTGCGGCGCGGGCTGCCGCTGCTCGCCTTCGTCTGGGCGATCGCCGGACTCGGCGCGCTGCTGCTGCGACAGCTCGCGCGCGGCCTGCTCGGGCAGGCGTGGCACGTGCTGCGGGAGAACCCGGTCGCCGCGGCAGCGAGCGGCCTCGATGCCGGCGCGATGCGCTTCGCCGCCTTCCTGCTGAGCGCGGCCTATGCCGGCGCCGCGGGCGCGCTCTACGCTCACACGCTCGGCGTCATCTCCCCGGACGTGCTGGAGTTTCCGATCATGGTCGCCTGCCTGACGATGGTCGTGGTCGGCGGCCAGGGACGCATTGCCGGCGCGGCGCTCGGCGCGCTGCTGATCGTCCATCTGCCGGAGTGGCTGCGCTTCCTCGACCGCTATTACCTCGTCGCCTACGGCGCCGCCCTGCTCGCCGCGATCTGCATCGCTCCCGAGGGCATCGTCGGCGCGCTGGAGCGGCTGTATGCACGCCGTCCCCCTGCCCTGCTGTTGCCGCCGATCGAGGCCCGCAGGCTCCCCGTCGGTCCTGCCGCCGGAGAGGACGCCGCGACGCCGGTCGTGCTCTCGGTGGAAGGGCTCGCCAAGAGCTTCGGCGGGGTGCAAGCCCTCGCCGGCATCGACCTCGCCGTCCGCCGCGGCGAGATCCTCGGCCTGATCGGCCCCAACGGCTCGGGCAAGACGACGCTGCTGAACCTCGTCACCGGCCTGGAGCAGCCGGACGCCGGGTCGATCCGGGTCAGCGGCGGGATCGACATTGCCGGGATGCCGCCGCATGCGATAGCCCGCCGTCACCGCGTCGCCCGGACCTTCCAGAGCATCAGCCTCGTCGATTCAATGACCGCGCTCGACGCCGTCGCGGTCGCGCGCGGCGCGGCACTCGGGACCGCCGGCCTGCGCACGGCGCTGCTCGCGCCGCCCTGGCGGAGCGAGCCGGCGACGCTCGCACGGGCCAGAGGCGAGGCGATCGACCTCCTCGGCCGGCTCGGAGTCGCCGCCGATGCCATCAGGCCCGGCGGCGCCCTGCCCTTCGGCGTGCGGCGCCGCGTCGAGATCGCGCGGGCGCTCGCGCTCGATCCGATCCTGCTGCTGCTCGACGAGCCCGCCGCCGGCCTCGACGCGGCGGAGCAGGCGGACCTCGCCGGGCGGCTGAAGGAACTCGCCGCGGACGGGATCGCGATCGTCGTCGTCGAGCACAACATGCCGTTCCTGCTGCCGCTCGCCGGCCGCATCGTCTGCCTCGACCGGGGCGCTGCGATCGCCGAGGGCACGCCGGAGGCGATCGTCCGCGATCCGCGCGTCGTCGCCGCCTACCTCGGCGAACCCGACCCGGCCTCCTCCGGCGCGGCCCGGTCATGACCGCGCCGCTCCTGGAAGTGCGCGGAATCGGCGCGGGCTATGGCCAAATCGCGGCGCTCCGCGAAGTCGACCTCACCGTCGGCGACGGCGAGGCGGTGGCGCTCCTCGGAGCAAACGGCGCCGGCAAGTCGACGCTGATCCGGACCGTGATGGGGCTCCTCACGCCGACCCGCGGCGAGATCCGGTTCGCCGGGGCGCCGATCACCGGCGCGACGCCGGCCCGCCGCGCCGGGCTCGGCATCGGCTACGTGCCGGAGGGACGGCGCGTCTTCCCGGGCCTCACCGCGGTCGAGAACCTGCTGGTCGCCTGCACCGCCGGACGGGCCGAGCGGACGCGACGCCTCGACCGGGTGCTCGGACTGTTCCCGGCGCTGGCCGAGAAGGCCCGGACGCCGGCATGGCAGCTCTCCGGCGGGCAGCAGCAGATGCTCGCGATCGGCCGCGCGCTGATGACCGGCCCCCGGCTGCTGCTGCTCGACGAGCCGTCGCTCGGCCTGTCGCCGCGCCTCGCGAGCGAACTGCTGGGCGGCCTGCGCGGCGGGCTCCTCGCCGAGACGGGAGCCGCCGTGCTGCTCGCCGAGCAGAACGCCACGAAAGCGCTCGCCGTCTGCGACCGCGGCTACGTGCTGCGGCTCGGACGCGTCGTCGCGCACGGCCCTGCCCGCGATCTCGCGCAGTCCGACGCCGTGCGTCGGGCGTTCCTCGGCGGCGATGCCGATGATACACTTATTTAGGGTGAAACCATCCGAGAGGCCGCGCCGCCGATGACCGATACCGCCGCCGCCGCGCCGCCGCGACAGCAGCCTTCGCGCCGCCGCCGCGTCCGCTTCCATCTCGTCGACGTGTTCGCCGACGAGCCGCTTGCCGGCAACCCGCTCGCCGTCGTGCCGGATGCGGACGCGCTCGACGAGGCGGTGATGCGCCGCATCGCCCGCGAGTTCAACCAGACCGAGACGACCTTCCTGCTCGCCCCGGCCCTGCCGGATGCCGACTGGCGTCTGCGCTGCTTCACGCCCGGCGGCGTCGAGGTGTTCGGCGCGGGACACAACGCGCTCGGCGCGTGGTGGTGGCTGGCCGACTCCGGCGCGCTCGACCGGGTTCGCGACGCCTTCCGCCAGCAGCTCGGCGACCGCGTGCTGCCGGTCACCGTGGAATGGGAGCCGGACGGCGACGGAAGCAGGCCGCGCCGGATCGGCATGCGGCAGGCGCCGCCGACGCAGGGCGCGGTGGCCCGCGACCCCGCCGGGCTGGCCCGTGCGCTCGGCTTGAGCGGCGGCGACCTCGCGACGGACCGGCTGCCGGCGCAGGTCGTGTCGACCGGCGCGGGCCATCTGCTCGTCCCGGCCGCCGGGCAGGCGGCGGTCGACCGCGCGCAACCGGACGACGCGGCGCTCACGGCGTATCTCCGCGAGTCCAGCGGACAGGGCTGCTACCTCTTCGCGCTCGACACGCTCGACCCCGCCGCGACGGCCTATGCCCGGTTCTTCAATCCCTCCGTCGGCAACCGCGAGGACTCGGCCACCGGGAGCGCCGCGGGTCCGCTCGCCTGCCATCTGCTGGCGCACGGCATCGTCGAAGCCGGCGCCAGCGCCGCCGTCGTCATCGAGCAGGGCCACGCGATGGGCCGGCCGAGCCGGATCGAGGTGCTCCTCGACGGCAGCGGCGTGCCGACCGTCCGCGGCGGCGGCGTCACCGTGGCTGAGGGATCCCTCGTCCTGCCGTGATGCCTCTCCGCAGGGAGAGGACAAGCATTGCGCCGCCGCCGTCCCGTCCGCAGTATGCGCGCCGTTTCACGTCGTTTGCAGAAACGGATCGGTACGGCGATGTCGATGAGAATCTCGATGGCGGCGACGGCCGCCGCAGGGTCGGTCGCGGCGATGCTGATCGCGACGGCGGCGCCGGGCGCTGCCGTCGCCGCATCCGCGCCGCCTGCCGCCACCAGCGCGACCGATTCCGAGTCGGCGACGCCGCCGCCGGAGCCGGGAGGCCCGGCCGTCGATGTCGGCAACTACAAGCTGTCGATGGACGTGCTCGACCGCTGTCACAAAGGCACGATGGCGGCGCTGAAGCGAGCCGCCTCCGATGAGGCGCTGAAGGCGGAGCTTGCCGACGGCCCGCTCCAGTTCGCCGAGGATGGCGGCGGCGGCACGCTCGACGACGTCGTGCGCAGCACCGAGGCCGCGTCGCCTCTTTGGGCGGCGATCATGCGGCAGAGCGGCTGTCCGGCGCGGGAATACATTCAATCCTACGTCGCCGGCATGTCCGCGGCGGACGCCGCCTATGAGAAGTCGCAGGGCCGCACGCCGGACGCGGCGGACGGCAGCGCGGTGCCGCCGGAAAACGTCAGCCTCTATGCGAAGAACAAGGCGCGCATCGAGCAGTGGACGGACGAGGAGGACGAGGCCCGCGAGCAGCTTGGACTGAACGAGGCCGACTGACGGAGCGGCGTCGGCGGGCAATCGGGTCAACGGCGGCGCGGCCTCCATTCGGCGCGGGCAGTTTGTGACCGATCTCACAGCTTGCATGGACGCGCTTCGTTAGAGTGCCGTCCGACCTGCATGGGCCGGTCGACACTCAATCATGTTTCGGAGCCGCCGATGTTCGCGGAAGCGCGTTTGCTCCTCGGTGCCCTCATCGTTTGCAGCGGGCTGATATCGGCTCAGCCCGCCAACGTTCACGCCGCGATGGTCCTCGGATCGCATATCGAGGACTTCCTCTCCCGGATGGATTGGCGCTGCACGGAGGGCGTCTCCCCGTGCTGGACGCTCAGCGCAGCGATGGCGGCGGCCGACGATGGCGTGGGCCTGATACTCGGCCCTTAGCGGACGGACGGCCGGGCGGCATAGCCGGAGAGCGTCAATGCCGGCACGCGGCACGCGCGCCCTGAAAATAGAACCAATATGGTTATGATTCAGACGGTTGCGCGATCACGTGAAGGTCGCATCTCAAGCCGACCGCGTCGCGGGCAGCCCTGCCGTTTCAGAAATACAGGAGCATTATCAGGACCAGGTATTTGATTCCAAACGATTCATCATCGTCAGGAACAGGAATTTCGACCTGTTTTTCTCCTGTTTATTTTTCTGTTTCCGGCCTGTTATCAACCTGTTGATGAAACCAGGCCGGTCCCACGGCGACGGCGGCAACGGTTCCGCCGCCGCCCCTGGCGAAGCCGGGAAAATCATCTTCCGATTCAGCGTGTCAAAGAGCGGGCACGCGCCGCCGGAGCGGCACTGCCGATATCGAATACGTCTCGATCATATGACCTTATTGGACTTATGCGCAACCGATCCGGATCGCCTTGCCGTCAGACGCGCGCCGATCCGATACCGGTGTGATGACCGTCACAGGCATCCGGCTTGGCCTTGGGCAGGAATACAACCTACGATGCGCGCGCTCTAACGGCTCGGAGGCACAGGCTCGTGAACATATTCCGTGGTTCGGCGGCGATCGTTGCCGTACTTGCGCTCGCTGCGACACCGGCGCTCGCGGACGACATCACCGATCAGCTCGATTCCGGCAAGGCGCTTTACGCGAAGGGCGACTATGCGCAGGCGCTGTCGGAGCTGCAATTCGCGATCAACGACATCCAGAAGAAGGTCTCCGAACGGTACGTCGCCGTGATGCCCGCCGCGCCGGCCGGATGGGAGGCCGACGAGCCGGAGGCGCAGAGCGGCGCGATGCTCGGCGGCGGTCAGGTGATCACGCGCCATTACCACGAACAGAACGGCGGCGAGGGCCAGATGACCCTGACCGTGTCGGTCGACATCCCGATGATACAGGCGATGAGCGCCATGCTCACGAACCCGGCGCTGATCAGCGCCGATCCTCAGGCGAAGCGCGTCCGGGTCGGCGGAGATAATGCAGTGCTGAAGTGGAACGCCCCCAACAAGTCCGGCGAGGTGACGATGATGCTCGGCAGCCGCATCCTGGCGCAGCTCGAAGGCCAGAACCTCAAGAGCGACGCCGTGCTGCAGGACTTCATGAAGAATTGGGACATGAAGCCGCTCAAGACCGCCGCCGGCTTTTAGCATCGGCTCGCCGTATTTCGGATCGGCCTCCGGTCCGGCTGAAGCCGGCCGGAATTATCCATCGGAACGGGCTGTCCCGTCTCCGTGTTCCGAGAGGGGGGCGCTGCCGCGCCTCCTGATCGGGCACGGGAGAAGCCGCCATGGGTGGTCGGGATGGCCGGAACGACGCGTCGCCGCGCGTTCCGCCGCAGTCGGAGGATTTCCAGGAAACCGCGCAGGTCGTCCCGCCGGAACAGGTGAGGCGCATCGAAGCCGACCCCGCGCATGGCGAGCGGGCGATCGGCGACCCGAACCGGGCGGGCTGGACCGACTCCGTCCCTGCCGAGCGGGATGCTCCCCAGGAGGTTCGGAGTTCTCAGCCGCCGACGACGGTAGTCGACTGGCGCGTGACGGCGAGCGACCGGCATCCGACGCCGGCCGACCCGCGCGACCGGCACGCCGGTCCCGGCCATGCCGGCGACGAGCGCGAGATGCTGAAGGATCCAGCGACGACCTATGGCGGCCGCCACCGTCCGCAGGCGAGCGACCTTTACCGGCTCCCCTCCGCTCGCGGCGGCGATGCGGCGCTGCCGGTCGCCGACGCAGGGCGGCAACGCACCGCGGCTCCCGCGGCTTCTCTCGTCACGGTCGCAGGCGTGGGACTTCTTATCGCAGGCGCCGCGGTCGGGTTTGCAGCGTTGATGTCGCTCCGGCTATGGGCCGCCGCGCGCCGGTGAAGGAAAGTCTATCTCTTGACGGGAAGAAACATGAAGGTTGTGCCACCCGACGGGATGACGGGAACGACCGTTTTGTCGGCGACCAAGGTCCCATCGCCAGCGTCCTCGACCCACAAGGTGACCTTGACCGTTGTCGAGATCTGATTCACGCGCTCAGCCTTCACGACGTAAGTGGCGCCCGGACGTGCGTCGAGGCGTATCGGAACCGACGCATGCCAGCTTCCGTCCCTATAGTCGATCGACAGGGCGTGGACGCCGGGGCTGATCGGGACCGACTGGTCGTAGTCGGCTTCGCGCTCCCGCCTGATCACCTTTCCATCGATTGCACCGGCGTACGTGCGCGTGTCGGGGCCTAGCAAGACGAACGTTTTGGTACCGCCGATCTTCGCATTCGGGGCATCGGGCGTTTCTTGCGGCACGTTGTAGTATGAAATCGGTACGGCATTCGTCTCGCAGCCGATCAGCGCGGCGCACGCGATCAAGGACGTGAAAAGCCGCCACCCCCTGTTCATGACACAAATTCCCTTTCTCATTATCAATCGGCAGCGCGCCGGGCGGTTGTCGTCACGGCACCGAAGTAAAACCGGGAATGGTTAACGCTATCTGACCGGGAAGAAACGAATGGCGTACCCGAGAGGCATCGCGTCGGCAGGCGACGGATGAAATCCGTCCCGTCCTGCAACCACATCTGATGATGCCGGATCAGCTTTGCGCGCCGGGCACGGCGCGACTTGCGGCCCTGGTGCTTCGGCGGGTTCGCATTTTCGCAGAACCGGTCGCGTTCATCTCATGCCGCCCGGCCGGCCGTGATAATGCTCTGGAAGCCGCCGTCATCCCTTCGCTCGCAGTCGCACGCCCGGCGCGTCGCCGTTCGCGAACTCTATGCCGGCGGCTTCAAGGGCGGCCCGGATCGCAGTCATGTTGTTGGGATAGGGCGTGCGCGCGCCGCGCTCGAAATCGACAACCGTTTGCCGTGACACTCGGGCCGCTTCGGCAAGCTCGGTCTGGCTCCATCCGAGCATTCCCCGAGCGCCACGGCATTGCGCTGGCGAGATCACACTATTTGTCAAACCTAAATCTTTTTGATTGACGTCTTGTCGAGCCTTCGTCAGTTTAATAGAGGTTCACTTTTTCGACAAACAAAGCGGCCGAACGCGGTGGTGACACACCGCGCCCGGCGCTTTTCTCGACGCCTCCAGCAGGGGAACGAGGAACCCGCGTCGAGCACTTCCGACGCGACAGGCGGATTCCGGCAGCTTCGTGACATTTCGTATTTGCCTGCAGGTTTCGGGCGCCATCAATTCGCCGACCGCGCGGCGGCCATTCGGCCGTTCTCGCGGCGCCCGATTCCCTGTGGATAGATCCGGGAATAACTTTACGGAACCCTGTGGCTGAGAGCGAGAAATGTCGCCAGTGCAACGGATTGCGTGCCGACGCGCAGATTCTGATAAAACTTCATTCGGGATTAAGGATCGCTTCCCATGCCGCTCCAGCACGCTCTCAACCGAAGCGCAAGCCGCGTGATAATGATCATTCACAACCGCCAGCATCGAGCAGATGCAGCGGCGCGAGGCATTTGTCGTTACCCTTCCACGAAGCTCTATTTAGAGTTGCCAATTCAGAATCTAATGAATCCAACGCGTTGGGATTTTTCGCCTATTTTTTAGGCAAACCTGCTTCGACACGGCGCGGCATCGGCTTCCGGTCACCAGCTCACAGAGTTGTCCACAGGAACCGGGGATAACCTTGAGGGGGCTGTGTGCGTGCCGGTTTCGCCAGATGGGTTAGGTCGCGCGGACGAAGTACAGGACCGGCGACGTGTCAAGATGGCTCAGCGGAGCGCGGGATGCGCTAGCGGCGGCGGTGTTCCTACTGTTGTCTTTGCGGAACAATGTCGCGACTCGGCGCGTCCTGGCGGCGCCTGCTGCGCGTCCTGTAGGACCGGGAGACGGATTTCTGACGCGAACGATGAGTCTGGAACGGGAAGCTCGGCATCTTGCCGGGTTCCCCCACCCCAACCCTCCCCCGCAAGGGGAGAGGGAGTTTAAAGCGTTCTGCTTTTTCCCTTCCGCCTTGCGGGATGGGTTGAGGTGAGGAACGCGCGTGATGCGGCTCCAAACCTCGACCGAATTCCGCGCTCGTCTTGCGGGGCTTCCTTGCGGACGCGATCAGACGGGCGGCATGGTCGTGAACTCCACGCGTTTCAGCGCGAAGCTCGAATTGACGGAACCGACGCCCGGCATGTGCAACAGGACCTTCTTCAAGAAGGTCTCCTATTCGGCAACGCTCGGCATCACGACGCGAAGAAGATCCGCTTCGCCGCTCATCGCGAAACATTCCACGATCCCGGGGCGTGATTGCGCCGTGCGCTCGATGGCGTCGATCGGGCAACTTCATCCTCCTAAGCGGACTTGAAATAGGAAAACACCCTGATCGCGACGGGTTGCCGCAGCACTTTGGTGAACACATCCCCCCAGAAAGGCGTAAGCCTAATTAGGCTGCCCGCATGTCCAGGTCTGTCCGGAGATGAAGGTGCATATGGACGTAGGTTTCATCGGTCTCGGCGTCATGGGACAGCCCATGGCGCTCAATCTGGCCCGCGCGGGAACGAAGCTCGTCGTCTGGAATCGAACCGCCGAGAAGAGCGAGACGTTGCGCGCAG
>DASWRT010000490.1:0-2114 GCA_036403035.1 Allostellaceae bacterium
CGATCGACGCGTTCATCGACGGGACCGCGCCGGATCAGCGGAAGCGCGAGGTGCCGCTCGCCTTCGCCGGGCTGCTCGACGAGACGAACAGCGAGCGCACCGACCTGATCTCCCGGATCAAGCAGTTCACGCGGCGACAGCGCAGCCTCGCCGAGGTCGTCGAACGGCTGACGGCCGAGTTGCACGGCATCCCCGATGACGCTTCCGGCGCGGACGCCGAACGCCGCGCCGACCTGGAGCAGCGACGCTTCTATACGACGAAGGCGTTCCAGGATGCCGAGCGGACCATCCGCTATGCCTGCGACGCGCCGGTCCAACTGGAAGCCCGCCTCGGCGCCTATGCCCGCCGGCTCCAGGCCGCGCTGAACGATTGAAGGCGCCCTCGCCGGCAGAGGCGGGGCGCTATCCGGGCGGCTGGAGTACGACGCCGTAACGCGCATAGATGCGCGCGATCGTGCCGTCCGCCATCAGCTTGTCCAGCGCCTCGTCGACGGCTTCCCGCAAGCGTGCGTCCGGCTTGATCATGCCGACCGCGACGTTCCACGAGAGTCCGGGATCGGCATCGGCATCGGCGGCGGCGATCAGGCGAGCCGCCCGGTCTGCATGCGTGAGATTGAAGTACCCGGCCGTCGCCGGCGACACTACCGCGGCCACGATCTCGCGATGGAGCAGCGCCTCCATCATGTCGTCCTCGAAGAGGAACGGCGACGTGTCGACGCCGCGCCGGTTCAGGACCATCGACGCGACCGATCCGACCTGGACGCCGACCCTCCCCTGCCCTTCGAGGTCGCGGAACGATGCGATCCGCGCGCCGCCGCCGCCGCCACTATCGCCGTCGCGGACGGCCAGCACGACGCCGCTGCGATAATACGGCTTCGAGAGGCGGAGCCCGGTTTCCGACTGCGCCTCGCGGTCGGCGATCGCATCCATGACGATGTCGCAGTCGGCGCGACGGAACTGGATGGGAGTGATCACCCACTGCCGCGCGAGCGAGACGCCGAGTTGGGCGGCGATGGCCTCGCCGAGTTCGACCTGGAAGCCGGGCATGTCGCCGCCGCGCTTGCTCGCGAAGGGCAGCGCATTGGGATGCGCGCACATCGTGATCGAGCCGCGGTCGCTGATCGCCTGGAGCGAACGCGCCGTCGCCGCCGGTCCGGAGAGGCACAGGCCGGCCGCCGCAAGGACGCAGAGCGCTAGAGCGGATTGCGATCGGGCTTGGAACAGGAAGTCCGGCATCCCGCTGGGTTCCCCCACCCAACCCTCCCCCGCAAGGGGGGAGGGCTTTGAAAGCATTCGATTTTTCTCCCGCCCCCCTTGCGGGGGAGGGCCGGGGTGGGGGAACCCGCGCAGAGCGTTGCCGAACCTAAGCGCAATCCTCGCTAAAACCCTCATCGGTATCCGCCCGCTCCCTTTTCTAGCCCTGCTCGTCCTTGAGACTGTGGATGTAGGCGACGATCGCCTTGATCTGCTCATCGTTGAACGCCTTCGCGAAGGCCGGCATGACGGGAGGCTTGCCGTGCTTGATCCGGTTGACGATGAACTCGTCGGACTTGTCGGTCCCGGCGAGCTTTGGCCCTTTGCCGGCGACCCGGCCGCCTGACGAGTGGCACCAGCCGCATGACGTCGCGAACAGCTTCTCGCCGTCGAATCCCGACTGCGCCTGATCGGCCAAGGCCGGCCGGACGATGTGCCGCGGAAGATCCGGCAGTCCGGGGAGCGGAACGGCGCCGGCGACGAAAGCCGCCAGCGCAGGGGCGATGAATTTTCGCATCCTGTCCTGTATCTCCCGCCGGGCGGAGGCGGCGACGGTCGAGCCGCCGCTGCGTCGCTCCGCGCTGTCGGCGATGACGGGTTACTGCTGGAGGGCGAACACGACCAACGCCCCGGAGTCCTTCGGCATGCTGACATAGGGTTCGCCGAAGAAGCCGGGGTAGTCGTCGGTGACCATGCCGCCCCAGCCGGTGACGACGGCGACGTACTGCTTGCCGCCCGCGGCGTAGCTCATGATGCCGCCATTGTGGCCGAGGCCGTTATTGTGCGACCAAAGCTCCTTGCCGCTCTGCGCGTCGTAGGCATGGAGGACGCCGCGGGCGTCCGGCACGAAAAGCAGATTG
>DASWRT010000491.1:0-12715 GCA_036403035.1 Allostellaceae bacterium
GTCGCAACGGATGACGACGACGACCCGACGCATCGACCACCACGCGGCGCTCATCTACACGATGGTGCTCGTCTCCGCCGCCGACCAGAACATGACCGACGCCGAGATGTCGGTGATCGGCGACATCGTCGGGCATCTGCCGGTCTTCAACAATTACGACCGCAACCGGCTCGGCGAGACGCTGCGGGCGTGCGGCGACCTGATGGATCGCGAGAACGGGCTCGACGAAGCGCTGGCGGCGATCGAGGAAGCGCTGCCGCCGAAGCTGCGCGAGACAGCCTACGCGGTCGCCTGCGACGTCGTCGCCGCCGACAACCAAGCGAGCCAGGAGGAGCTGCGGCTCCTGGAGATCCTGCGCGACCATCTGCATATCGACCGCCTCGTCGCGGTGGCGATCGAGCGGGCGACGCGAGCCCGGTTCGCACGGCTCTGAGCGGCGGCGGCGACCGGATGCGCTTGGGTCAACCGCGCAACTTCTACGACGAGCCGTTCCTCGACCGCGCCGGGCTGCGCCGGGGCGACCCGCACTGGCTGGCCGAGCGGTTCGCCGACCCGGCGGCGCGGCTCGTCCCGGTCTGGCGCAGCCAGAACCTGTTCCGGCGGGAGAGCCTGGAGCCGGTGCTGCTGCCGCCCGGCACGATCGCGGTCTCGGTCGAAGAGACGGTGCTGCTCGGCATCGACGCCGCCGGGGACGGCGCCGCGTACTTCGCCGTCGACCTGTCGGGGCACGAGGCGCCGCCGCTCGATCTGCTCTCGGAAAGCCTGACGGCCTCGTCGGCCGCGGCCGGCGAGATCGAGTTCCGCGACCTTCGCGCGGTCGGGCCGCTGCTGCCGCGCGAGCAGGGCGCGCTGCTCGCCTACGCTCGCGCCATGGCCTACTGGCACGCGCGGCACCGGTTCTGCGGCGTCTGCGGCAGCGCGACGCTGAGCGCCGAGGCAGGGCACGTCCGCCGCTGCACCAACCCGGCCTGCGCCGCCTCGCACTTCCCGCGCACAGATCCGGCGGTGATCATGCTGGTGACCGACGGCACGCGCTGCCTGCTCGGCCGCCAGCCGCAATGGCCGGCCGGCATGCACTCGACGCTGGCCGGCTTCGTCGAGCCGGGCGAGAGCCTGGAGGCGGCGGTGGCGCGCGAGGTCAAGGAGGAGACCGGTATCGAGGTGACGGACGTCGCCTACCACTCCTCGCAGCCCTGGCCCTTCCCCTGCTCGATCATGCTGGGCTTCCACGCCCGCGCGACGACGACGCGGATCGAAGTCGACCCGCGCGAGTTGCAACAGGCGGCATGGTACGAACGCGACTGGATCCTCGCCCACCAGGACGACGACGAGTTCCGCCTGCCGCGCAAGGACAGCATCGCACGGCGGCTGATCGAGGATTGGCTGGGGAGGTAGGCGCTTATGGATGCTCGAAGCCGGGAAGCCGCAGGGCTTTCCGGTCGAATGTCAGAGTTCGACGGCAACCTGCCCGGGTATTGAGCGCGCCGATCAGGGCGTCAGCAAATGTCCCCTGCCCGTCCCGCAGAGCGATAAATGCTGCAAAGACTTCCTGCTCGTCTTCAACGAAAAGATTCTCGATCTGCAACACGCGCTCAACTGCCGCCGCGATCTCTCCGGCTTCAAGACCGTAGCTGCGTTCGAGCACCCATGCCGTCTCCACCATCACCACAACGCTGACGAAACCGGGATCGCGTATCGACAGCTGGTTCTCGAACACATCGTTCGCGATGGCGGATTGCTTCGGGTCGTCCTGTGTAATGAAACGGACGAGGATGTTCGTGTCGAGCCCGATCACCGCGGCTTGCCTGCGGCACCCTCCGCAATCGCCTCATCCATTTCCTCGATCGTCACGGGCGGACCGCTATGCGCGACGAAACCGCGGAGCGCCGATGCCGGTAGCTTGGGCAGGAGCACCACGCTGCCGTTCGGATGGATGAAGAACTTGACGCGATCACCGGGCTTGAGATGCAGGTGATCGCGAACAGCCTTCGGTATCGTCGCCTGCCCCTTTGCCGTAATTGCCGATTCCACGTCACACACCGTATTACATTTCTCGATTTGTAATACGATAGGTCGCCGGGCCGGCTGCTTCAAGCGTGTCCACCGCACGAACGGTGATCAATACCCCACATCGTATTCGACGACATTGAGCAGCGGCCGGCCCTCGCGGCAGCGGCGGAAATTGTCGGCGACGACGCGGGCGGCGGTCGGCGGGTTGGTGATGGCGGCGGCATGCGGGGTTATCAGGATCCGCTCGTGCCGCCAGAACGGGTGTCCGGCAGGCAGCGGCTCGTCGCGGAACACGTCGAGCACGGCCCAGGAGAGCTGCCCCGACCCCAGGGCGGGGATCAGGTCGGCCTCGGCGAGATGGCGGCCGCGCGCGGCGTTGACGAGCGCGGCGCCGCGCGGCAGGCGCGCGAAGGTCTCGCGGTTGAGGATGTTCTCGGTCTCGGGCGTCAGCGGCAAGAGGCAGACCAGGATCTCGCTGCGCGCAAGGAACGGGGCGAGCCCGTCCGCACCGTGGAAGGACGCGACGCCCTCGACCGATTTCGGCGTGCGGCTCCAGCCGGCGACGTCGAAGCCGAGCGCGCGGAGCTTCACCGCGGCGTCGCGCCCAAGCTCGCCCAGACCGAGTATGCCGACGCAGCGCTCCGACGCATTCGGCTGCGGCAGCTCGCGCCAGATCCCGGCGCGCTGCTGCATCGCGTACTCCGGCTCCTGCCGGTGCAGACGCAGCACCTGCATCAGCACGTACTCGCTCATCGCGACCGTCATGTAGGGGTCGACGAGCCGGACGAGCGGCACATGCCGCGGCAGGTCCGGATCGGCGAGGATGTGGTCGACGCCGGCGCCGAGCGATGCGATCAGCCGGAGGTTCGGGAGCGAGGCGAGCAGGCCCGGCTGCGGGCGCCAGACCAGCGCGAACTCGATCTCGGCGGGATCGCCGATCTCGGGCCAGACGCGGAACTCAAGCTCGGGCATCTCGCGGGCGAGCGCCTCGCGCCAACGCTCGGCGCTGTCGCTGGAGGAGGAGCGGAAGAGGACGGCCATGATGGGCGGCAGAATGGCCGGTGCGGGCTGATGTGGGAAGAGGCGGGATGCGGGGCGATGAGAGGAAACCTGAATCGGGGATCGGGGGGATGGTTGGGGATGAGGGGATAAAAAGAACCGGCTCAACGCAAAGGGCGCCAAGTTGGCGCGAAGCACGTAAGGTCAGGTTTCCGCGCGCCGAAGGCGCGCAATCGATTCCTTTGCGTCTTTCGCGATCCCTTTGCGCCCTTCGCCTTAAGAGGTGAGTTTCCTTTCCTACCCCCTTATCCCCAACCATCCCCGATCCCCGATTCAAGTTCCCTATCTCCTACATCCGCACCGCCGCGGTCTCGACCGCCTCGATGTTGAATGCGGCGGCCATCAGGGCGGCGGTGTAGGGGTGTTCGGGGGCGGCGAAGATGCGTTCGGCGGTGCCGCTCTCGACGATCCGTCCGTCCTTCATCACGATCACGTCGCTGGCGAGCGCGCGGACCACCTTGAGGTCGTGGCTGATGAAGAGATAGGCGAGGCGGTGGCGCTGCTGCAACTCGCGCAGCAGGTCGACGATCTGCGCCTGTACCGACATGTCGAGCGCCGAGGTCGGTTCGTCGAGCACGACGAAGCGCGGCTTCAGGACCAGCGCGCGGGCGATCGCGATGCGCTGCCGCTGGCCGCCGGAGAATTCGTGCGGGTAGCGGTGCATCGCGGCCGGGTCGAGCCCGACTTCCTCCAGCGCGGCGGCGATCACGGCGCGGCGCTCGGCGCCGGGCGTGCCGATCCGGTGCACGCGCAACCCTTCCTCGACGATCTGGCCGACCGAGAGGCGCGGCGACAGGCTGGAGAACGGGTCCTGGAAGACGACCTGCATCTCGCGCCGCAGGGGGCGGAGTGCGGCGTTGCCGAGGGGCTGGAGGTCGCGGCCGAGATAGGCGATGCGCCCGCGGCTCTCCTGAAGCCGCAGCAGGGCGAGGCCGAGCGTCGTCTTGCCCGAGCCGGACTCGCCGACGACGCCCAGCGTCTCGCCCTCGCGCACGGTCAGGGCGACGTCGTCGACCGCCTTGACGTAGCCTTTCGTCCGGCGCAGCACGCCGGACTTTATCGGGAACCAGACGCGGACGCCGTCCGCCTCCAGGATCACCGGCGGCGGGCTGGGCGGGGCGGGCGGGCGGCCTTTCGGCTCGGCGGCGAGCAGGCGTTGCGTGTACGGGTGGCGGGGACGGTCGAACACCTCCTCCACCGGCCCGGCCTCGACGATCTCGCCGTGGGTCATCACGCAGACGCGGTCGGCGAGCTTGCGGACGATGCCGAGATCGTGGGTGATGAACAGGATCGCCATCCCGAAGCGCGCCTGAAGATCCTTCAGCAGCTTCAGGATCTGCGCCTGGATCGTCACGTCGAGCGCGGTCGTCGGCTCGTCGGCGATCAGCAGGTCGGGCTCATTGGCGAGCGCCATCGCGATCATCACGCGCTGCCGCTGCCCGCCGGAGAGCTGGTGCGGGTAGGCGCCGAGCCGCTCCTCCGGCCGCGGCAGGCCGACGAGGCGCAGCAGCTCCAGCGTGCGGGCCCGCGCCGCCTGGGCGCCCATCCGCTTGTGCAGGAGCAGCGCCTCGCCGATCTGCTTCTCGATCGTGTGCAGCGGGTTGAGGCTCGTCATCGGCTCCTGGAACACCATCGCCGCCCGCGCGCCGCGCACCGCCTGAAGCGTCGCGCGCGGCGCGCCGACCAGTTCCTCGCCGTCGAAGACGACGCTGCTGCCGGGGCCGTGATGGGCTGCCGGATAAGGCAGGAGTTGCAGGATGGAGAGGGCGGTGACCGACTTGCCGGAGCCGGACTCGCCGACCAAGGCCAAGGTCTCGCCGCGGTTCAGGTCAAAGGAAACGCCGCGAACGGCCTCGACCTTGCGGTCGCCACTGCCGAAGGTGACCGATAGATCGCGAACCGAGAGGAGCGGAGTGGACATCACATAGGTCAACCGCAGAGGACGCGGAGAGCCGCGGAGAGCCGCGGATAAAAAAAGAACACCATGAAGGGAGATCGGGGAGATGATTGGGGATCGGGGGGATAAAAAGACTCACGCTTTAACGCGAAAGACGCAAAGAGAACGCGACGGTCGCAAAGGGCATGACTGCGCGCCTGCGGCGTGCGAAAAATCTTACCTTCGCGTCCTTTGCCAAGCCTTTGCGTCCTTCGCGTTAGGGCGTTCTCTTTTTCATTATCCCCTCGATCCCCAAACATCCCCCCGATCCCCCTTCCCTATCGTCGCCTACGCCACGTTCTTCCGCGGATCGAACGCGTCGCGCACCGCCTCGCCGATGAACACGAGGAGGCTCAGCATGATGGCGAGCACGGCGAAGGAGGTGATGCCGAGCCAGGGGGCCTGGAGGTTGTTCTTGCCCTGGGCGAGCAGTTCGCCGAGCGAGGCCGAACCGGGCGGCAGGCCGAAGCCGAGGAAGTCGAGCGCGGTCAGCGTCGTGATCGAGCCGTTCATGATGAACGGCAGGAAGGTCAGGGTGGAGACCATCGCGTTCGGCAGAACGTGCCGCACCATGATCACCGGGTTCGAGACGCCGAGCGCGCGCGCCGCCCGGACATACTCGAAGTTGCGGGCGCGCAGCACCTCGGCGCGGACGAGGTCGACCAGGCTCATCCAGGAGAAGAGCAGCATCAGGCCGAGCAGCCACCAGAAGTTCGGCTCGACGAAGCTCGCCAGGATGATCAACAGGTAGAGCACCGGCAGGCCGGACCAGATCTCGATGAAGCGCTGGAACAGCAGGTCGGTGAGGCCGCCGAAATAGCCCTGCACCGCGCCGGCGAAGATGCCGATCACCGAGCTGAGCACGGTCAGCGTCAGGCCGAACAGCACCGAGATGCGGAAGCCGTAGATGAGGCGCGCCGTCACGTCGCGGCCCTGGTCGTCGGTGCCGAGCCAGTTGGCCGCGGATGGCGGCGCCGGGGCCGGCACCGGCAGGTCGTAATTGATCGTCGAGGAGCCGAACGGGATCGGCGGCCAGATCATCCAGCCGCCCTTCGCCTCGACCGACTCGCGGAGATGCGGATCGCGGTAGTCCGCCTCGGTCGGCAGGTCGCCGCCGAAATCGGAGTCCGAATAATCGGTGACGAGCGGCACGTACCAGTGCCCGTCATAGCGGATCAGCAACGGTCGGTCGTTCGCGATCAGCTCGGCGAAGAGGCTGAGCAGGAACAGCACGAGGAAGATCCAAAGCGACCAGAACCCGCGGCGGTTGGCGTGGAAGTTCCGCAGCCGGCGCCGCGTCAGCGGCGAGATCGGGATGCCGAGGAAGCGGTCGGCGACGGCGCCCTCGGCAGCGTCCGCGGCGCTGCCCGGCTTGCCGGTGCGGGAGAGGCCGACCGTGCTCACGCGCCGCGGCTCGCGAAGTCGATCCGCGGATCGATCAGCATGTAGGTGAGATCGCTGATCAGCTTCAGCAGCAGGCCGATCAAAGTCAGGATGTAGAGGGTCGCGAACATGATCGGGTAATCGCGGCCGATCGCCGCCTCGTAGCCGAGGAGGCCGAGCCCATCGAGCGAGAAGATCGCCTCGATCAGCAGCGCGCCGGTGAAGAGGATGCCGACGAAGGCGGCCGGAAAGCCGGCGACGACGATCAGCATCGCGTTGCGGAAGACGTGGCCGTAGAGCACGCGGCGTTCGGACAGGCCCTTGGCGCGCGCCGTCAGCACGTACTGCTTGCCGACCTCGTCGAGGAACGAGTTCTTGGTCAGCATGGTCAGGCCGGCGAAGCCGCCGATCACCAGCGCCGAGACGGGCAGCACGATGTGCCAGAGATAGTCGAGGATGCGCATCGGCCAGGACAGGCTCGCCCAGTTCTCCGAAACGAGGCCGCGCAGCGGGAACCAGTGGAGATAGCTGCCGCCAGCGAAGACGACGATCAGCAGTACCGCGAACAGGAAGCTCGGTATAGCGTTGCCGACGATCACGACGGCGCTGGTCCAGACGTCGAAGCGCGTGCCGTCGCGCACCGCCTTGCGGATGCCGAGCGGGATCGAGATCAGGTAGGTGATCAGCGTCGTCCACAGTCCCAACGAGATCGACACCGGCAGCTTGTCGAGGATCAGATCGATGACGCTGCGGTCGCGGAAGAAGCTCTTGCCGAAATCGAACGTCACATAGTTCCGCATCATCATCACGAAGCGTTCGAGCGGCGGCTTGTCGAAGCCGTACATCCGCTCAAGCTCCTTGATGAAGGCCGGGTCGAGGCCGCGCGCGCCCCGGTATTGGCTGGTCCCGCCCTGCCCGCCCCCGCCGGATTGCGACTTCGTCTCGCCGCCCTCGCCGCCGCCGAAGCGGGCCGTGGCGCCGGGGGCGTTGCCTTTGAGCTGCGCCACCATCTGCTCGACCGGACCGCCCGGCGCGGCCTGGATCACGGCGAAGTTGATCACCATGATCGCGAACAGCGTCGGGATCAGCAGCAGCAGGCGGCGTATCGCGTAGGCGAGCATCGGCGAACCGGGCCGGTCAGGAGTGCACGGCGGAGATAGCGGCGGGCCGGAGCGTCACTGCTTCGCGACCTCGCCCTTGCGGCTTTCGACGGTTTGCTCCTCCTTCTGGTCGATCCACCACGTGTCGAACCCGATGTCGTATTTCGGGGCGACGGAGGGGCGGTGGAATTTGTTCCAGTAGGCCACGTTGAACTTGCCGTAATACCAGTTCGGGATGACGTAGTGGCCCCACAGCAGCACGCGGTCCAGCGCGTGCACGCGGGCGATCAGGCTTTGCCGGTCGGGCGCGTTGACGATCTGCTCGACCAAGTCGTCGACGACGGGGTTCTGGATGCCGAGCAGGTTCTGGCTGCCTTCCTCCTTTGCGGCAGCGGAGCCCCAGTAGTCGCGCTGCTCGTTGCCGGGCGACAGCGACTCCGGGAAGAGCACGATCGTCGTGTCGTAGTCGAACGTGTCCATGCGCTTCTGGTACTGGGCCGGATCGACCGTGCGGACCCGCGCGTTGATCCCGAACTTCTCAAGGTTCGCCTTGAACGGCAGCAGGATCCGCTCGAACGTCGGTTCGTAGGTCAGGATCTCGAACTCGAAGGGCTGGCCGGTCTTCTCGTTGACGAGCTGCTTGCCCTTGATCGTCCAGCCGGCCGCCTTGAACAGCTTCAGCGCCTCGCGGATGTTGTCGCGGATGTTGCCGGAGCCGTCGGTCGCCGGCGGCTCGTACGCCTTCGTGAAGACCTCGTCCGGGACCCGGCCGCGGTACTTCTCCAGGATCTCCAGCTCCTCGCCCTGCGGGACCCCGGAGGAAGCCAGCTCCGAGTTTTCGAAGTAGCTCTTGGTCCGCTTGTACATGCCGTAGAAGAGATTCCTGTTCGTCCACTCGAAATCGAACCCGTAGGCGAGCGCCTGTCGGACCAGCGGGTCCTTGAAGATGTCGCGGCGGAGATTGAAGCCGAACGCCTGAATGCCGGCCGGCCGCTGGTTCGGGATCTCCTCCCTCTTGAACAGCCCCTCGCGGAAGGCGGGCGTATCGTACCCGGTGGCCCAGTCCTTCGCCGTCGCCTCGAGGCGGATGTCGTACTGTCCTGCCTTGAACGCCTCCAGCGCGACGGTGCGGTCGCGGTAGTAGTCGTAGCGGATCACGTCGAAATTGTTGCGGCCCTTGTTGACCGGCAGGTCGGCGCCCCAATAGTCGGCGACGCGCCGGTAGGTGATCGAGCGGCCGGGGTCCATCGCCTCGATCCGGTACGGGCCGCTGCTGACCGGCTGCTCCAGCGTCGTCTTGGTGAAGTCGTGGCCCGGGGCCGTCCAGTATGCCTTCGACAGCACCGGCACCTGCCCGAGGATCTGCGGCAGCTCGCGGTTGTCGCCGGACTTGAAGGTGAACTTCACGCCGCGCTCGCCGACCTTCTCGACCTTGACGACGTCGCCGTAATAGCCGCGGTACTGCGGCCGGCCCTTCGCCTTCAGCGTCTCGAAACTCCAGACCACGTCGTCCGGGGTGATCGCGCTGCCGTCGGAGAAGCGAGCTTCCTTGCGCAGCGTGTAGAGCACCCAGGTCCGGTCCGGCGCGACCTCGACGCTCTCGGCGACGAGCCCATACTCCGAGGACGGCTCGTCCGCCGACGGGGTCATCAGCGTGTCGTAGAGGCTGCCGACGCCGGCGGCCGGGTTACCGCTGACGATGAACGGGTTGAGCGTGTCGTATGTGCCTACGGAAGCGAAGCGCGCCGTGCCGCCCTTCGGCGCGTCGGGGTTCACGTAGTCGAAATGCTTGAAGTCCGGCCCGTACTTGAGGTCGCCGAACAGCGATAGGCCTTGGCCCGGCTTGCCCGGCTCCTGGGCGGCAGCAAACGGCGGCGCCACGGCGAGGAGCAGAACGGCAGCGGCGGCTACGAGGGGAGCGGCGGAGAATCGCATGGGCTTCCTGCGGGACGGCGGAACGACGGAGCAGCGGCGGAGCCGGAATGCGTCGAAGGTGCGAGGAAGAATCAAAAATGGGGCGTTTTCGCGGCGCCGTTAGGCGTCGCCCGGCGTTTCGGAACCTCAGGCGAGGAGCCGGAGCGCCTGTTCATGGAGCCTGCGGTCGCCGCACGCGACGACGCGGCCGTCAGAGCCGAGGCCGAGGGTCGCCCCCTGCCAGTCGGTGACGATGCCGCCCGCGCCCTCGATCACCGGGATCAGCGCCGACCAGTCGTAGGGCTTGAGGTTGGCTTCGGCGACGCAGTCCAGGAAACCCGCGGCGAGCAGGCCGTAGGCGTAGCAGTCGGCGCCGTAGCGGGTGAGCTTCACCGCGCGGCGCAACCGCTGGAAGCGCGGTTCGTCGCCGCCCGCGAACATGTCTGGCGTCGTCGAGAACAGCGTCGCGGTTTCCGGTGCCGCGCAGGGACGGGTGCGGATCGGCGCACCGTTGAGCGTCGACGGCTGGCCGGCGGCGCCGATCCAGCGCTCCCGCGAGATCGGCTGGTCGATGATGCCGAGCACCGGCTGGCCATTGTGCAGCAGCGCGATCAGCGTGCCGAACAGCGGCACGCCGGAGATGAAGGACTTGGTGCCGTCGATCGGGTCGAGCAGCCAGACGAACTCGGCGTCGGCGCGGTCCTGCCCGTGCTCCTCGCCGAAGATGCCGTGCTCGGGGAAGCGGGCGGCGATGAGGCGGCGCATCGCCGCCTCGGCCTCGCGGTCGGCAATCGTGACCGGACTGCTGTCCGGCTTATCGTCGACCGTGACCGGCTGCCGGAAATAGCCACGGACGACGCGGCCGGCCTCGTCGGCAAGCGCCTCGGCGAGGGCGATATGCTCGGGCTGGAGCGCGGCCGCGGACGGCGAAGTCACGCGTCTACTTCAGGGATTCGAGGTAGGCGATGATGTTGGCGCGATCCTCGGGCTTCGGCAGGCCGGCGAAGGTCATCTTGGTGCCCTTCGCAAAGGACTGCGGCTTGTAGAGCCAGTCGTTGAGGGTCGCGACGTCCCACTTGCCCTGGTGCGCCTTCAGCGCGTCGGAGTACTGGAAGCTGCGGCTCGGCGAGGCGATCTGCTCGTCGAACACGCCATAGAGGTTCGGGCCGACCTTGGCCGGACCGCCGTTGTCGAAGGAATGGCAGGCCGCGCATTTCTTCGCGACCTCGGCGCCCGCCTTCGGGTCGGCGCTCGCCATTAAGTTGTCGATCGGCTGCGGGCCGGCAGCGGCCTCCCCTTGGCCGCCGCCCGCGGTCGCCTTGGCCTCCTCGACGCCGGGGACGACATAGGCCGCCTTCTCGGGCTCCTTCGGCTCGATCAGGATCTTCGAGAGCACGCCGGAACCCGACGCGATGATGCCCGCGGTGAGGACCGCGGCGGCGATCTTGTTGAATTCGAGAGACGCCATGCATCGACCCTTCGGATTGCGGAAACGGCAGGACGGCGCGAACGGCTCCCGCGCCGGCCCGACGGCGAATGCGATCGAGAAAAAAGCCAAAATCGGCTGACAACTCAAACGAAATATGTTTCCTGCCGCCGGACAAAAGCGCGCAGCCGGTCCCACTGCGGCTTTCCTGCCACTAGTAGAGACGCCCTTCCCCGCCGATGACGCAAGCCGCCGCCCTCCCGCCGCAGCCGCCCCGCAACCCGCTGATCGTGATCCCGGCGCGGCTCGCCTCGACGCGGCTGCCGGGAAAGCCGCTCGCCGACATCGCCGGCGAGCCGATGATCGTCCATGTCTGGCGGCGCAGCGTCGAGGCGGGGATCGGGCCGGTGATCGTCGCCTGCGCCGAAGCGGCGATCGCCGAGGCGGTCGAGCGCGCCGGCGGCCGGGCGGTGCTGACGGAACCGGACCTGCCGTCCGGCTCCGACCGCATCCACGAGGCGGTGATGCGGCTCGACCCGGAGCGCCGGCACGACGCAATCGTCAACGTCCAGGGCGACCTGCCGACGCTGGATCCGGCGCTGGTCCGCGCCGCGCTGGCGCCGCTCGCGGCAGCCCCAACCGTCGACATCGCGACGATCGCGTGCGAGATTGCGGACGAGGCGGAGCGGCACAACCCGAACGTCGTCAAGGTGGCGGCGCCGTTCGCGACGGGGCGGCCGGGGGACGTCGCCCGCGCGCTCTATTTCAGCCGCGCGACCGTGCCCGGGCACGACGGGCCGCACTATCACCATATCGGACTCTACGCCTACCGGCGGGAGGCGCTCGAACGGTTCGTGGCGCTGCCGCCGGGACGGCTGGAACAGCGGGAAGGGCTGGAGCAGCTCCGCGCGCTGGAGGCGGGGATGCGCATCGACGTCGCCCTCGTCGACACCGTGCCGCTCGGCGTCGACACACCGGCCGACCTCGACCGCGCCCGCCGGATCATCGGCGGCGCCACCAACGCAACGGCAAGATCATGACCCAAGCCTCGGACCCGGCCCGCACCATCGCGTTCCAGGGCGCGCCGGGCGCATACTCGCACCTCGCCTGCCGCCGCATGTTCCCCGATCTCGACGTGCTGCCCTGCGCGGCGTTCGAGGATGCGTTCGCGGCAGTGCGCGACGGACAGGCGGCGCTGGCAATGATCCCGATCGAGAACTCGGTCGCCGGACGCGTCGCCGACATCCATCACCTGATGCCGGACTCCGGGCTGCATATCGTCGGCGAGCATTTCGAGCCGGTGCACCACCATCTGCTGGCGCCGAAGGGCGCCACGCTCGCGGGAGTCCGCACGGTGCGGAGCCACGTCCACGCGCTGTCGCAATGCCGCAAGCTGATCCGCGAACTCGGCCTCCACGCGGTCGTCGCCGCCGACACCGCCGGCGCGGCCCAGGAAGTCGCGGAGCGCAAGGACCCGACCGTCGCGGCGATCGCCTCCGAACTGGCCGGCGAGATCTACGGGCTGGTGTCGCTGAGGGCCGGCATCGAGGACGCCGAACACAACACGACCCGCTTCGTCGTCCTGTCGCGGGAGCCGAAGCGTCCGCCCAGCGACGGCGGCGCGGGCCTCGTCGTGACCACCTTCGTGTTCAACGTCCGCAACGTGCCGGCGGCGCTGTACAAGGCGCTGGGCGGGTTCGCGACGAACGGCGTCAACATGACGAAGCTGGAGAGCTATATGCTCGGCGGCCGGTTCACCGCGACGCAGTTCTACGCCGACGTCGAGGGCCACCCCGACGACCGGCCGCTGAAGCTCGCGCTCGAAGAACTGCGCTTCTTCTCGCGCGAGGTCCGCATCCTCGGCGTCTATCCCGGCCACCCCTTCCG
>DASWRT010000492.1:0-20410 GCA_036403035.1 Allostellaceae bacterium
CGGAGGAGGACTCCCCCCCTCCACCGGAGCGGTTCATGCCCGATCTATCCCGGCCGCCGCAGGACATCTTGCCGGCTTCAAACGCGTCGGCCGCCGCTGGCGGGGCCGCCCCCGCCCCCACCCCCGCCGAGGACGACTTGGCGATGGCGCGCATCAAGACGGCGACGCCGCCTGCCGATTTCTCGGCGCGCGAGACGCTCGACGTGACGCTGATCGTCAACGGCGCCCCCCGCTGTCTGACCGTCGACGCCGAGACGACGCTTCTCGACGCGTTGCGCGAGCATTTGAACCTCACCGGCACCAAGAAGGGGTGCGCGCTCGGCCAGTGCGGCGCCTGCACGGTGCTGGTCGACGGACGGCGGATCAATTCATGCCTGACGCTCGCCGCGATGCAGCAGGACCGGGAGATCACGACCATCGAAGGATTGGCCGGCGGCGACGGCGCGCTGCACCCGGTCCAGGCGGCTTTCGTCGAGCATGACGGATTCCAGTGCGGCTACTGCACGCCGGGGCAGATCATGTCCGCAGTCGGGCTCCTGAATGAGGGCCGGGCGCTCGACGACGCCCTCATCCGCGAATTCATGAGCGGCAACCTCTGCCGCTGCGGCGCCTACACCAACATCGTCGACGCGATCAGGGATGCGTCGGCGTCCGCGACGGATCCGTCGAAACAGCACGCGTCCCGGAGCTGACCCCGCCATGTCCCTCTTCGCCTACAGCGCGGCGTCCTCGCCGCAGGCCGCGAGCGAGCGCGCCCTCCAGATCCAGGGCGCCGACTTCATCGCCGGCGGCACCGACATGATGCAGCTCATCACCGAGCGCGTTCGGGTGCCGCGCGAAGTGATCGACATCAACGCTCTCTCCTTCACCGGGATCCACGTCGACGGGCAGAGCGTGCGGATCGGCGCGCTGGAGCGGATGAGCGACGTCGCCGACGACGCGGCGATCCGCGAGCGCTTCCCCGCCGTCGCGGAGGCGCTGCTCGCGAGCGCCTCGCCGCAGGTGCGCAATATGGCGACGATGGGCGGCAACCTGTTGCAGCGGACGCGCTGCCTCTATTTCCGCGACGCCGCGACGCCCTGCAACAAGCGCGTACCCGGCTCCGGCTGCCCGGCGCGCGACGGGCAGAACCGGCACAACGCGATCTTCGGCACGAGCGAGCGCTGCATCGCGGCGCATGCCTCCGATCTCGCCGTGGCGCTGGTCGCGCTGGATGCCCGCGTCGCGCTGACGGGCGGGCCGCAGGGCGACCGCGAGATCGCCGTCGCCGAACTGCATCGACTGCCCGGCGACACACCGCATTTGGAGACGGTTCTGGAGCCGGGCGAACTGATCGCCGCGCTGATCCTGCCAGACGCGCCCTTCGCCCGCCGTTCGCACTACCTCAAGGTCCGCGACCGCGCGAGTTTCGAATGGGCGCTGACATCGGCCGCGGTCGGGCTCGATCTGGACGATGCCGCCGGCACGATCCGGCAGGCCCGTGTCGCGGTCGGCGGCGTCGGCACGAAGCCCTGGCGCCTGCCGCAGGTCGAAGCGGCGCTCGCCGGCAGCAAGCCCGACGCCGCCACCTTCCGCGCCGCGGCGGAGCGCGCAGTCGAGGGGGCGCAGCCGCGCGGCGGCAATGCGTTCAAGGTCGAGTTGGTGAAGCGTACCGTCGCCCGCGCGCTCGCCGAGGTCGGAGGTGCGGCATGAGCGCGACGATGGTGATCGGACAAGGCCTGAGCCGCGTCGACGGCCCGGCGAAAGTGACCGGCGCCGCGAAGTACGCCGCCGAGTTCGCGATGCCCGGCCTCGTCCACGGCGTCATCGTGTCGAGTACGACTCCGAAGGGGCGCATCGTGTCGATCGACACCAGGGCGGCCGAGGCTGCGCCAGGCGTCCTCGCCGTGATCACGCACGAGAACGCGGTGCGGCTGCCCTACGCGCCCATGAAGGAGCGCCCGCAGGTCGATCCGCAAGCGGGCGAGCCATTGCACGTGCTCCAGGGCGCGGAGGTGTTCCACAGCGGCCAGCACATCGCGGTCGTGATCGCGGAAACGCGGGAGCAGGCGGCGCACGGCGCCGACCTCGTCCGCGTCGACTACGCGGAGGAGCCGCCGCAAACGTCCTTCGGCGACGCAGCCGCGCGCGGCGAATACCGGCCGGACGCGTCGCAGGAGAAAGGCAAGGCGAAGGAGGAGGAGCGCGGCGACGACGCCGACGCGGCGTTCGCGGCTGCGCCGGTCAAGGTCGACGCGACCTACGTGCATGCCCGCGAGTACCACAACGCCATGGAGCTGCACGCGACGGTTGCGGCCTGGGACGGCGACCGGCTGACGCTCTGGGACAAGACGCAGTGGGTCGACAACGACCGCAAGGAGGTCGCGCACGCCTTCGGCATTCCGGAGGACCGGATACGCGTGATCTCTCCTTTTGTCGGCGGCGCCTTCGGCTCGGCGCTCCGCACCTGGCCGCACGTGATGCTGACCGCGCTCGCCGCCAAGCAGGTGGGCCGCCCGGTTCGCGTCGAGCTGACGCGCCGGCAATGCTACTACGCGATCGGCTTCCGCCCGCATACCGAGCAGCATATGCGGCTCGGCGCCGACGGCGACGGGCGGCTCACGGCGCTGATCAACGAGACCGAAGGGCAGACCTCGACGTACGAGGAATACGCCGAGAATACGCTGCAGCCGTCGCAGATGCTCTATAGCTGCCCGAACGTGCGGACCAATTACCGCCTCGTGCCGATGAACGTGAACACGCCCTGCCCGATGCGGGCGCCGGGCGTCGTCACCGGGGCCTACGCGCTGGAGTGCGCGATGGACGAGCTGGCCTGGGCGGCCGGCGTCGATCCCGTCGAGCTGCGGCTGCGCAACTATGCCGAGTCCGACGAGCACAAGAAGCTGCCGTGGTCGAGCAAGGGGCTGCGCGAATGCTACCGCGTCGGCGCGGAGCGGTTCGGCTGGAGCCGGCGGCAGGCGCAGCCGGGCGCGATGCGGGACGGCGGCAAGCTCGTCGGCTACGGCATGGCGAGCGCGGTCTATCCGACGCAACGCTCGCCGGCCCATGCGCTGGCTCGGATCCTCGCCGACGGCACGGCGGAGGTGTTGAGCGCGTCGAGCGACATGGGGCCCGGCACCTACACCTCGATGACGCAGGTCGCGGCGGAGACGCTCGACCTCCCGCCGTCCAAGGTGCGCTTCGCGCTGGGCGACACCGACATGCCTCCGGCGCCGGTCCATGGCGGCTCGATCACGATGGCGAGCGTCGGCTCGGCGGTGCAGGCGGCCTGCCGCGCCGTCCGCGAGAAGCTCGCGGCGGTCGCCGGCAACACCGGCGCGCCGCCGAGCGGGGCCGATTACGCCGAGCTGCTGCGCCGGGCCGGGAAGGATGCGATCGAGGCGACCGCCGAGTCGAAGCCCGGCGACGAGACGAAGCAGTTCTCGATGTACGTGTTCGGCGCAATCTTCGCCGAGGTGCGCATCGACCCTGACCTCTGCGAGATCCGCGTGCCGCGCCTCGTCGGCGCCTATGCGTCCGGGCGGATCATTAACCCGAAGACCGCGCGCAGCCAGTGCATCGGCGGCATGGTGCAGGGGATCGGCATGGCGCTGCTCGAAGGCGCGGAGTGGGACGAGCGCTTCGGCCGGGTGATGAACGGCAACCTTGCCGAATATCTGGTCCCGGTGAATGCCGACGTGCCGTCCCTCGACGTCACCTTCGTCGACGAGCACGATCCGCACGTCAACCCGCTGGGGGTGAAGGGCCTCGCCGAGATCGCGATCGTCGGCGTCGCTCCGGCGATCGCCAACGCCGTGTTCCACGCCACGGGGCGGCGGTTCCGCGACCTGCCGATCCGCCCGGAGCATCTGCTCCTCTCCTGACCGGTCCGCCATAGGCGGCGGGAGCCGCTTCGACATTGCTCCCGCCGCACCGCGACGGTAGAGACGGGGCGCTGCGCTACGCAGCGTTGCCTGCCGGCCCTGCTCGTCTTCCGGAGGTTCCGTGGAGCCGATCCGTCTCGCCTTCGCCATCCGGACCTACGATATCGACTATGCCGGAATCGTCTCGAACATCACCTATATCCGCTGGCTTGAGGATCTTCGGCTGGAGCTGCTGGAGCGCGCCTATCCGCTCGGTCGCCTCGTCGCAGATGGGCTGGGGCCGGTGCTGCTGGAGACCCGGATCGTCTACCGCGATGCGCTGACGCTCTTCGACCGGCCGGAAGGACGGATGCGGGTCGAGACGGTCGAACGGGTACGCTGGGTCGTCGCCGCCGAGTTCACTACCGGCGACGGCGGCCGCATCCATGCGACGGCGCGGCAAACCGGCATCTTCGTGCATCTCGCGACGCGGCGGCCGGCGCCGGTTCCGGAGGAGCTGCGCGCGCTCTTTGCAGGCCGGCAGGGCAGGCCCGAGGAGTAGGTCTCCGGCCGGGAACCTTTGCCACGGCGTGGAGTTGGGCAGGTATCCTCCTTTTCTCCGCGACGGCGGAGCAAGCGAACGAACAAGCGAGCGAGTGGATCTGCCATGGCCTTTGTCCTCAACAGCCCGGCATTCCGCGACGGCGATCCGATTCCCGCCCGGCACACGCAGGACGGCGAGAACGTCTCGCCGCCGCTGGAATGGCGCGACCCGCCGCCGAACACGCAGAGCTTCGTGCTGATCGTCGAGGATCCGGACGCGCCGCAAGGCACGTTCCGACATTGGGCCGTCTACGACATCCCGGCTGACTTCGACGCGTTGCCGGAGGGTACCGGTGAGGGGCTTGCGCAGGGCGTCAACGGTTTTGGCAATGCCCGCTACGACGGTCCGGCGCCGCCGGAGGGACATGGCCGGCACACTTATCATTTCCGCCTCGTCGCGCTCGGCGTACCGAAGCTGGATGTGCCGCCCGGCGCCAGGGTCGAGCAGATCTGGCAGGCGGCGCAGGCGCACAAGGTCGGCGAGGCCGAGATGGTCGGAACCTGCGAGCGCCCGGCTCCTGGTGCGCAACAGCCGCCGCAGCAAGAGCCGACCGGTGGTGCCGAAACCCAGGCACGGCAACCGGCACCGGCGGCCGGGTCCGTCCGACCGCGGGAGCACCACGAGCCGACCAAGGGCGATCCGGTGATCGTCGCCGGCGATGCCGGCGGCCCGAACGACGGCCGCAACCTCACCACCGCCGACATCGACCACGACCAGGGCAAGCCCGAGCCGAACCGGCTGGAGCAGAACGCCTATGCGGCCCGGAAGCCCGGCGCGTCCGGCGGTGGCGGCGACCGGCAGGACTGAGGAGCACGGCGCGGTCGCCGCCCGGATGGGCGACGCCGTCCCGCGATCGGGCAAGCCTTCATCGCGCGCCATAGGGCCGCGCCGTCCGGCCGGCTGTGCCCTCAGCCGCGCAATACGACAATCGACCGCTTGGCATCGGCGCTCGCAGGAATCATATACCTGTTATCGTCACTGGGTTGAGCCGGAGCCCCGACGGGGTTCCTTCGATTGAAAAGTATTGCCATGCCTGAAGACAAGGTCCGTCGGGCCGACGGCGTAGACCGCCATGTCGCGGCGCGGGTCCGTGCGCGCCGCATCACGCTGGGCTTGACGCAGCACGATCTCGCGTCGCGGATCGGCGTCACATATCAGCAGCTCCATAAGTATGAGACGGCGCGCAACCGCATGACCGCGGGGCGGCTGCTTGAGATCGCGCGTGCCCTCAACGTCTCGCCGAGCTATTTCTTCGAAGGACTCCAAGAACCGGAGGCGCCGTCGACGGAGCGTCACCGGCGCGCGTTGGAGCTGGCGAAGACGGCGGCCTCGCTGGAAGAGCAGCATCTCTCGCTGCTGAACGACATTACCCGTGCCCTCGCCGCCGAGCGGTGACGGCGCGGACGTCGGCACATCGCCGGCCTGATTGCGGCCGGCGGGGGCGGCATGCTCCGCCGCACGCGACGGTCCGGGAACCAACGCCATTCCGTCCGTTTAACCTTGAGAGCGGTTAGACGCCCATAGGGGCATGCTTGATGGGAACGGACAGTATGGCTGAGTCGAGAGACGAACGTATCCGCCGCCGCGCCTACGAGATCTGGGATCGCGAAGGGCGCAGCCACGGCCGGCACGAAGATCATTGGCATCAAGCAGCGGTGGAGATCGACGCGGAGGACCGCAAGGGCGCTGCGTCCGAGCCGGCGGAGACGGCAGCCGCGCATGCGCCGGCCGAGCCGACCATCGCCGCCAGCGGCCGCAGCGCCGGCGAAGCGACGCGCCAGAACGGTCCCGGCAACGAGCCGGCACAAGCCGCGACCGGCGATGCCGGCGGCGCTCCCGCAGGCCGGCGCAAGCCGCGCACCAGGGATGCACAGATCAAAGCGTCGAACGCTGCCGCGGCGGACGACGCCGGCAATCGCTGATGCAAGAGTCGCGGCCACGGCGGACTCCGGCGTCAGCCGGCCGCCCTGCCCGAGTACGCGCGGAACATGCCGAACTCCTCGCCGCAGGCCGCGTCCGCCAACCCGGCTTCCCGCATCGCCGAGAGAATGATCTCGGGCGGGACGCAGGTCTCGATCGTGTCCCAGTAGTACCGCATCAAGGTCTGCGACTCGCGATCGAGGGTCATGCAGCGCGAGAGAAACGGGACGATCCGGCCGAGATAGAGTCCCGCCACCGCTTGCGGCAGGCCGGCGCGCGGCCTGCCGATCTCCAGCAGCAGCACCGTTCCGCCCGGCCGCAGGACGCGGCGAAACTCGCGGAAGGTCGCGGTCAGGTCGGCGACGTGGCGCAGGGCGTATCCCATGCACAGGAAATCCAGGGACGCGTCTGCCAGCGGAAGCTGTTCCGCCCGGCCCTGGATGAGCGGGATGGCCAGGGTGCGCCGGGCCTCGGCGAGCATCGCTTCGCTGACGTCGAGTCCGATGACCGCGCCGTCACCGGCGATCCGCAGCGCTTGGCGTGCCATCAGGCCGGTGCCGACGGCGACGTCGAGCACCCGCATGCCGGGTTGCAGGCCCGCCCGGAGCAGGGCGTGCCGGCGGTACCAATCGCCGGTTCCCAGCGAGAAGAGGCGGTTGATGCGGTCGTAGAAGGGAGCCGTGCGGTTGAAGAGGTTGCGGACGAATGCCGGCCGCTGGCTTGGGTCCGCGTAATAGGTCGGCAGGACGGGATGCGGTTCGATGGTCCGATGCGTCGGTTCGTCGGTCGTCACGTCTCCAGATGCTCCTCGTTGCCCGGATCTTTCCGCGTCGCGGCCAGCAGAACGTTGGCGAACGGCGTGCCCTGCCAGCACGGTACCACGTCCGTCACGAAGCCGAGTTCGCCGAGAATGCCGACGAGCCAAGGGATCGGCCTGGGATCGACGGTGCCGGGCTGCTTGAGATGGAGCCGCTCGGCGACCGTTTCCGACCAGCGGTTCGCCCGGCTTCGCCAGCCCCGATCGGGATCCATCGTCCGGATCAGCATCTGACGCCCCGCCGCCGCGCCGGCCCGGCGGAGCAGGGCGGACTGTTCCGCCGGGCCGAGCTGATACAGGACGTCGATCAGCAGCACCGTGTCGCAGCGCGGGATCGGGCAGGTCCGTGCATCCGCCGGGTGAAAGCTGATCGGCAGGGTGCCGGCCGCCATCCTGCCCTCGGCCAGCCGTGCCGCATCGATATCGAGACAGACGACCCGATCGGCGAGCCGCCGTTCGAGCAGCGCCATGCCCATCTGACCGCGACCGCAGCCGATATCGGTGACCGTGCCGAGCGGACGCCTCGCGGCCATCTCGAACACCGTCCGGTGAACCGGGTCGCACACCAGCTTCCACCGGACATAATGACGGCCGAACCGGGAGCACCCGGCATAGCGCCGCGAGACGCTCGCGGCCGTCGTGCCGAGGCTCGTACCCGCTGCCGTCGCCGCCATTACCCTAACGCCAGACGGCGGCGGCGACCTCGACGATCCGCGCGAGCTTGCGCCACTGGTCATCCTCGGTGAGGTCGTTGCCGTGCGCCGTCGACGAGAACCCGCATTGCGGGCTGAGCGCGAGCTGGTCGAGCGGCAGGTACGACGCGGCTTCGTCGATCCGCCGACGCAGCTCGTCGGCGCTCTCCAGCTCCGGATGCTTCGTTGTCATGATCCCCAGCACGACGGTCTTGCCTTTCGGGACGAAGCGCAGCGGCGCGAAGCCGCCCGATCGCGCATCGTCGTACTCCAGGAAGAATGCATCGACGTTCATCTCGTTGAACAGGATCTCGGCGACCGGCTCGTAGCCGCCCTGCGCGACCCACGCGCTCTTGTAGTTGCCGCGGCAGAGATGGACGCCGACCGCCATGTCCGGCGCGCGGTCGCGGATCGCGTCGTTGATCAGGCGCGCATAGACGCGCGGCAGCTCGTTCGGGTCGTCGCCGCGGGCCCGCGTCGCCTCGCGGATCTTGTCGTCGCAGAGATAGGCGAGGTTCGTGTCGTCGAGCTGGATGTAGCGGCAGCCGCGCGCGGCGAGGTCCGCGATCTCCTCGCGGTAGGCCGCAGCGAGGTCGGCGTAGAAGCCGTCGAGATCCGGATACGCGGTCGCGTCGATCCCCTCGCGCCCGCCGCGGAAGTGGAGCATCGACGGGGAGGGGATGCTGACCTTCGGCGTCCGCGTCGTCGCGCTGCGCAGGAAATCGAAGTCCCGGCCCTGGATCGGCTCGGCGTGCCGGATCTTGCCGGTCACGCGCATCGTCGGCGGCTTGAACCCGACCTGGGTGCCGTCGTCGCGCCGGAAGGCCGCGGTGAAGCTGCCTTCGGTCGTCGACACGCCGTCGAGCCGCTCCAGGAAGTCGACATGGAAGAACGTGCGGCGGAATTCGCCGTCGGTGATCGAGTGCAGGCCGACATCCTCCTGCTTGCGGACGACCTCGCGGATGCATTCGTCCTCGACCGCGCGCAGTTCTTCGGCCGTGCAGCCGCCGCGGAAATAGAGGTCGCGCTTCTCCATGAGGCGCTTCGGACGCAGCAGGCTGCCGACATGCTCGGCGCGGAACGGTGGACGCTGCTTCATCGTCTCTCCTCCACTCACGTCGATTTTCTCATGCTTCCGCTCCCGAGCGCAGCGGCGGCAGCGCGACGCCCTTCCGCGTGACGCCGAGATGGTGCTCCAGGATCGCCGGGTCGGCCTGCAACGCCGCGCTCGACGCCGCATGGACAATGGCGCCGCGCTCCATGATGATCGCCTGATCGGTGACGCCGAGGATCTTGTGGGCGTGCTGCTCGACGACGAGCGCCGACATTCCCTCCTCGCGAATGATCCGGCGGAGCGCCATCAACAGCTCGTCGACGATGATCGGCGCGAGCCCTTCGGTCGGCTCGTCGAGCAGTAGCAGGCGCGGGTTCAGCACCAGCGCGCGGGCGACCGCCAGCATCTGCTGCTCGCCGCCGGAGAGCTGGTTGCCCATGTTGCGCCGCCGCTCCTGGAGGCGGGGGAACATCGCGTAGACCTTCGCCACGTCCCACGGACCCGGACGCGCCACGGCGGTCAGGTTCTCCTCGACGGTCAGCGAGCGGAAGATGTTGCGCTCCTGCGGCACCCAGCCGACGCCCGCGGCGGCGCGCCGCTCGGGAGCGAGGCGCGTGATATCCCTGCCGGCGAGGCGGACTGTGCCGCGGAAGCGCCGCGTGACGCCGACGATGCTGTTCAGCAGCGTCGTCTTGCCCATGCCGTTCCGGCCGAGCACGGCGAGCGACTGCCCGTCCGCGAGCGACAGCGACAGATCGTTCAACACCACGGCGGCGCCGTAGCCGGCCGCCAGATGCTCGATCGCGAGGATGTCAGCGGTCGCCACGTCCCGTTATCCTTCGCCCAGATAGACCTGCCGCACCCGCGGATCGCTCGCCACCTCCTCGACGGTGCCCTCGGTGAGCAGCGCGCCGGAGACGAGAACCGAGATGCGGTCGGCGAAGCGGAACACGAGATCCATGTCGTGCTCGATCAGCAGCACCGTCACGTCGCCGGGCAGGGCGGCCACCGCGTCGAGGATGCCCTCGCGCTCGGCTTCCGGCACGCCGGCCGCCGGCTCGTCGAGCAGCAGCACGCGCGGCCCGCACGCGATCGCCAGCGCGATCTCCAGCAGCCGCTGCTTGCCGTAGGGCAGGGCGGCGGTCGGTTCGGTCATCACGTCGGCGAGGGCGAACCGGTCGAGCAGCGCCGCCACGTCGTCCGCAACTTCTGCCGCGCTGCCGCCGCGTCCGGCGGCGCTCCACCAGCGCGCACCCTGTCCGCGCCGCTGCGACACCGCCAGCGCAAGCGACTCCAGCGGCGTCATCGCCGGAAAGAGCTGATTGATCTGGAAGGTGCGCACGAGACCGAGGGCGACGCGCCGCTCCGGCGTCATCGCCGTGATGTCCGTGCCGTCGAGCAGGATGCGCCCCCCGCTCGGCCGCAGCACGCCGGTGAGCAGGTTGATCAGCGTCGTCTTTCCGGCGCCGTTCGGACCGATCAGGGCGTGCCGGCCGCCTTTCTCAAGGCGCAGGCTGACCGCGTTGGTGACGTGGAGCCCGCCGAACCGCTTGTCCAGGGCGACGGTTTCCAGGGCGGAGGCGGCGATCACCGCACCGCTCCTTCGGCGAGGCGCTCCTTGCCGGCACGCCGCGCGCGGAACCGGCTTGCGATCAGTGCGGGGAACCCGGTGACCCGCTCGCGCCCGACGAGGACCAGGGCCACGAGCAAAAGGCCGATCCAGAACTCCCAATATTGCGGCGTGATATTGGCGAGCCAGTCCTGCATCAGCTTGAACACGGCCGCGCCGATCAGGCCGCCATAGAGGTAGCCCGTGCCGCCGATCACCAGGACCAGCAGGATGTCGGCCGAGCGATGGAAGGCGAGCACGTCGAGCGACACGAACTGCGTCGTCTGCGCCAGGAGCGCGCCGGCGATCCCTGCGACGCCGGCCGCCACCGTGTAGATCGCGATCAGCCGCGCATTGACCGGAATGCCGATCGCCGCCGTACGCAGCGCATTGCCCTTCACCGCACGCAGCGACCAGCCGAACGGCGAGTGGATCATGCGGCGGATGGGAAGGAAGACGAGGAACAGCGCGGCAAGGCTGTAGAGTGCGGCGACGTCGCCGCCGAGATCGAAATCGAACCGGCCGAGGAGCGGCCCGACATCCATGCCCTGCAACCCATCCGCGCCGCCGGTCAGTCCGCTGAACCGGTTGGCCAGCTCGTACATTACCATCCCGACGCCGAGCGTCACCATCAGGCGGGTGAGGTCGGCGCCGCGCAGCACCAGGAAGCTGGTGGCGAACCCGAGCAGGCCGGCGGCGACGGCGGCCAGCAGCAAGCCGAGGATCGGGTCGGTGACGCTATACTTGGTGACGATGCCCGCGAGATAAGCGCCGAACCCGAAGTACGCCGTGTGGCCGAGCGACAGAATTCCGGCATAGCCCAGGATGAGATCGAGCGAGAGCGCGAACAGTCCGGTGATCGCGATCTCGTTCAGCAAATTGTGCCGGTCCGGAAAGATGAAATACGCAGCCGCGACGACGATCCAGAAGGCGATCTCGGCGGGACGCCAGCGCGACAGCCGGGCGAGGCGGGCCGCCGTGGCCATCCGGACCTCGCTCATCGCGTCGCCGCCCGGCCGAACAGGCCCTGCGGGCGCCAGATCAGCACCACGATCATGACGGTGTAGATGACGAACGCGCCGAGCGCCGGGACATAGTATTTCCCCGCCACGTCGGCGACGCCGAGCAGCAGCGACGCGAGGAACGGGCCGGTGATGCTGGCCGTCCCGCCGACGGTGACGACGATCAGGAAGTAGATCATGAACTTGATCGGGAACCCCGGATCGAGGCCGAGGATCTCCGCGCCCAGCGCGCCGCCCAGGCCGGCAAGGCCCGACCCGGCGGCGAAGGCGACGGCGAACACCACGCCGACATTGATGCCGAGGCCGCGGGCGACGCGCGGGTCGTCGACGGCCGCGCGCAAGCGGCTGCCGAAGCGCGTTCGGGTCAGCACGTATTGCAGGCCGACCGCGATCACCCCGCAAACCACGATGATCAGCAGCCGGTAGGCGCCGATGCTGACCCCGAACATCTCGAAGCGCGTCCGCAGCATCGCGGGAAGCTCCACGAACTGCTGCTGCGACCCCTGCGTGTAGTCGACGGCGGCCATCGCCATGAAGACGAGGCCGATCGAGAACAGCACTTGGTCGAGATGGCTCTTCGCGTAGATGTGGACGTAGAGCGTCCGCTCCAGCAGGGCGCCCAGCAGTGCGGTCGCGATGAACGCAAGGGCCAAGCCGGCGAAGAACGGAACGCCCATCCGGTTGACGAGCGCCACGGTGACGTAGCCGCCGACCATCGCAAAGGCGCCGTGCGCGAGGTTGACGAGGTTCATCAGCCCGAGGGTCACCGCGAGGCCGCACGCCAGCACGAACAGCAGCATGCCGTAGGCGACGCCGTCGAGAAGCAGGGTCAGCATGACGACTCCCGACGCGGGAGGAAAAAGGGACCGGCGCCGCGGGCCGGTCCCCGCCCGGTCACTTGCCCGCCGCCTTCGCCGGGTCCTTCACGTCCTTGAAGGTGGCGAACTCGACGTTGTAAAGCTCGCCGTCGACCTTCTCGACCTTCCTGACATAGACGTTCTGCACGATGTCGCGCGTCTCCGGGTCGATCGAGATCGGGCCGCGCGGGCTGTCCCACTTCATGCCCTTCATCGCGCCGACGAGCGCAGTGCCGTCGGTCGACCCCTTCGTCGCCTCCAGCGCCTTGTAGATGAGGTGCATCCCGTCATAGCCGGCTACCGCCATGAAGTTCGGCCGCATGCCGTTGTTCGCCTTCTTGAAGGCCTCGACGAACTTCTTGTTCTCGGCGCTGTCGTGGGCGGCGGAGTAATGCTGCGCGGTGATGACGCCCAGCGCCGCGTCGCCCATCCCGTTCAGGATGTCGTCGTCGGTCACGTCGCCCGGCCCGATCAGCTTGATGCCGGACTTGTCCAAGCCGCGCTCGACGAACTGGCGGACGAAGATGCTGCCGACGCCCGAGGGCACGAAGATGAACATCGCGTCCGGCGCGGCGTCCTTCGCCCGCTGGAGGAACGGCGCGAAGTCGGGGTTCTGCAACGGCACGCGCAGGCTCTCCACCACCTGTCCGCCGGCTTCGGAATAGCGCTTCTTGAACCACGTCTCGGCGTCGATGCCCGGCCCGTAGTCGGAGACCAGCGTCACCACTTTCTTGATGCCGTTCTGCGCCGCCCAGTCGGCGATGACGACCGAGACCTGCGGCAGCGTCTGCGAGGTCCGCACGACGAACGGGGACTGCTCCGTGATCGAGGAGGTTGCCGCCGCCATGACGATCTCCGGCACCTTCGCGCGCGTCGCGATCGGCCCGGCGGCGAGCGCGAGCGGCGTCAGCCCGAAGCCGGTGAGGAACTTCACCTTGTCGTTGACGACGAGTTCCTGCGCCAGCCGCTTCGTCGTGTCGGCGACCCCGGCGTCGTCCTTGACGATCAGCTCGATCTTCTGGCCGGCGACGGTGTCGCCGTTCTGCTGCATGTAGAGCTTCGCCGCGGCCTCGATCTGCTTGCCCGTGGATTGGAACGGGCCGGTCATCGGCAGGATCATGCCGATCTTCACCGGATCCGCGGCCGTAGCCGGCTCCGGGGCGGCGGCAGCCAGCGTGAGCGCCGCGACGGCGGCCGCGATCAGTTTCTTCATTGCGTCGTCTCTCCTCCCGATGTTCTGTTCGGCCCGGCACGGCGCGCGCGTCAAGCCGTTGTGAACTTCTTCTTGCCTGCCGACGCGAGCGCGTCCAGCAGAACCGTCAAGTCCTTGGTCGAAAGCTGTTCCTTTGTCAGCTCCCGGCCGCGATCGTAAGCCCAATCCTGGCGTCTGGCGATGGGGGCGCTGAGAATCGGCTCGACGCCGGCCTCCTCGACCGTGCGCGCCACCTCGCGCATCTCCTCCGCCCGGCGGCGGCCATGCAGCAGGGCGCGGCTGATCACGTAGCGCGCGAGCCCGGTCCAGTCCTCGTGCGGCAGCGTATCCGCCAGCGACCGGAGCACGTGCTGCTCGACGCCGTAGTGGCGGGCGGCGAGCATGCATTCCGTCGTCAGCGCCTCCAGCCCTTTGATCATGACGCTGCGGCACATCTTCACCGACGATGCCGCGCCGATCCGGTCCGAGAACGCCGTAAGGCGCATGCTGCCGATCGGCTCCATCAACGCGATGAACTCATTGGCGTGTTCGCCGCCGAGCAGCATCGGCGAGCGGATGCCGTGCGGCGGGACGCTCGTCATGACGGCCGCCTCGACATAGCGTCCGCCGGCTTCCGTCACCGCCGCCGCCGCTTCCTGCTTGGTCGAGGGCGAGACCGAATTGACGTCGACGACGAACGGCCCGTGCGCGAGGCCGCCGGCGATCGACCGGGCCGCCTGCAAGGCCGAGCCTGCCGTCACCGAGACGAAGATCACGTCGGCCTCGCGCGCCGCATCCTCCGGGGTTGCGGTCGCCTTGACGTAGCTGGCCCGCTCCGCGGCGGCGCGGCCCTGCGCGCTGTCGGGCTGCGCGAACGCGATGTCGAACGCAGCGATCCGAGGCGCGCCGGCTTCGTGGAGGTCGCGGGCGAAGATCTGTCCGACCTCCCCGAACCCGATGATGGCGAAACGCGTGTTCTTCATTCCTGTGCTTGCCGTGTCTTGAGGGCCACCGACCCGCGCCGCTCGGCGAAGCGCCAGCCGGCGTCGGTGAGGACGAGTTTGTCGTGATAAGCGCCGACGAGCTGGACCGGATCGGCGGCGATGGGCGGCGTGCCGCTTCCTGCCGGGCCGCTATAGAGCGTGACGTAGCTCACGGCGCGTGCCGTCCCGCCATCGTCCTCGACATCGACGACGATGTTCGACATCAGGTGCCGCGTCGTGCGCTTCGGGCGGCTGCGGAAGAAGCCGAGAATGGCTTGCCTGCCGACCACCGGGTTGTCCGGGTCGGTCGGTCGGGCGAAGCTGCCGTCCTCGACGAAGAGCGAGGCCAATTCCTCGTACTCCCCGGCATCGTTGAGGAGCGCGAAGCGGCGGATCAGCCGCTCGCACGCCCATTCGGCAGCGATGCGCTTCGCGTCCGTCATCGGCGGCCGGCTCATGGGCTGCCGTCCCTTGTCCATGCCATCTCTCCCGAGATCGGGCTAAACCCGGAGCCAAGCCTGGAGGAAACCGGTCACCGCCGCCGGTGCCTCGACCGTCGTCATGTGTCCGCTGTCCTCGATGACGGCGAGCGTCGCGCTGGGGATCGCGGCGGCGATCGCCTCGTGCTGATCGAGCGGGCTCCAGGCGTCCTGCCGGCCGCAGGCGACGAGCGTCGGACATTTGATGGTGGGCAGGAGCGGGCCGAAGTCGGGGCGGCCGAGCAGCGCGCGGACCTGCCGCTCGAAGATCTCCGGCGTCGCGCGGCAGACCATTTCCGTCAGCGCCCGCATCATCGGCGCGTCGTTGAGCCGGTCGGGATGCACCATCGGCGGCAGCCATTGCCGCGCGAGCGCTTCCATCCCTTCCCGCCGCGCGAGATCGACGAGGACTTGCCGCTTCTCCGCCTCGCCGGGCCTCTTGGGGTGTGTCCCGGTATCGAGCACCGCGAGCCGCGCGACCCGTTCCGGCGCGCGGCGGACGATCTCCAGCGCGACGCGCCCACCCATCGAGTGCCCGGCGACCGCGAAGCGCTCCGGTGCCTGTTCGAGGACGGACTGAGCCATGCCGCCCAGCGAGTCGAACCCGTAGAAGTTCGCGACGGTGACGTCGGCGTCGCGCGACAGCGCTTGCTCCTGATACGTCCAAACCGATCGATCGCACAGCAGGCCGGGAAGGAGGAAGAGGGCAGGGCGCTCAGACATCGCATGCCTCCCGTCCCGCGCCGACAGCCGGTACGTCGTCGGGGATCTCCTCGTAGATCACTTGCGCGAACCCGGTGTGCAGCGGCGCGTGATAGTTGCGGTGGACGCACCGCACCCGCGGCGACAGGGCGCCGCGCATCGCGAGCCACATGATGACTTCGGCGCCCTCGGCGCCGCCGCGCTCCATGAAATCCTGAAGCCGCAGCGAGGCGAGCCGTTCCGGGTCGCGCTCCAGCAGGTCGAGGAACTCCATGTCCCACTCGCAGTTCTGGTAGCCGAACCGCTCGCCGTGAAGCTGGTGTGACAGCCCGCCCGTGCCGAGCACCACCACGTCGTAATCGTGCGGATAGCTCTCGACGGCCCGGCGCAGCGCGGCGCCGAGACGGAACAGGCGGCGCGGGCTCGGGATCGGGAATTGCAGAACGTTCACGGCGAGCGGCAGGATCGGACAGGGCCAGCCGCCGCCGTCCGGATGCTGCGGCCACAGCGCCGACAGCGGCGTCAGCGCGCCGTGGTCGAGCGGCATGTCCTGGCAGACCGTCGGATCGAACTCGTCGTCGACGAGGCTATGCGCCACGTGCCACGCGAAATCGGAATCGCCGGGAATGGGCGGCAGCGGGCGCGGGCCGAAACCTTCGTCCGCGATGCGGTGCTCGCCCGCGACCGACAGCGCGAAGGTCGGATAGACGTCGAAGAAGAACGTCGTGACGTGGTCGTTGTAGACCAGGATCGCCGCATCCGGCTTGCGCGCCGCCAGCCAATCCTGCATCGGCCTGTAGCCGTCCAGCAGCGTCTTCCAGTCCGGCGCGTCCCACTCGCCCTTGTCGATCAGCGCGCCGATCGAGGGAGCGTGCGGCGATCCGAGCCCGCCGATGATCCTGCCCATCTCAGCTTCCTCCCCCGTCTTTTTTCATGTTGCGGGTCGCGAGATACTGTTCGAGCGTCTCGCCGCGCATTTGCGCGCCGGTCGCCGCGAGGCCGTAGCCGCAGAGCTGCGAGAGCCGCAGCAGCACGAAGACGTTCGCGCCGCGGCGGACGAGGCCGAGCCAGTCGTGCTTGCGGATCAGCTCCCGGTCGACCGGGTCGAGCCCGTACCGCTCCATGCACGCCTCTGGATCGGCCTGGAAGGCCGCGCGGTTCTCGGGCTGCCGCAAGTCGTAGCAGAACCGGTTGACCCGCAATCCGGCCTGCGCCGCCTTGCCCGTATTCAGGTACGTGCCGGGCGGCAAGGAATCGAGATCGATCTGACGGCTGCTGCCCATCCCGTTGCGTTACCTCCCGTCGCGGCGCTTCTTGACTTGGTCAACGCCAGTACTGCCGCGGCGGCGCATCATGCAGCGCGGTGTCCTGACCGTGAGGCGCATCGTCGACCGCCTCTTTGTTGAAGGGCTGTCGGCGCGGCATCTTCATCGTTGGCGGCGTCGCTTCGTCGATCGACACGCCGTTCCTCCCGTTTTGGCGGTCATGCAGCCAGTTGCACCTGCTTCACCGCTCGCAAAGCTAGGCACGGCGGGGCCTTCCGTCCTATCGTTTTTTCACGATGAGATATAACCGCTGGTGATCGATGGTGTGCCTCTCCCGCAAATTCCGGAGATGGCCGCGCAGGCTTCGACCGCCCATCGATCAGGCCGCAGCTTCGCGACACCACGGCCCGCGGCCAGCCATTACGCCCTGCGACCGCGAGCCTTCCTTCAGGCCGAGGAGAGCATGCGCCGGGAATTTGGCGTGGCAATGTCCGCCGCACCCCAAGCCGCGGCACCGCCGATCAGCGGTCCCGGCAGCGCCGCCATCAATCGGGGAGGAGCCACGATCAGGCCGCGATCGCCCGCTTTTGATCCGCTCGCATAGGGCCGCGGTATACAAGACCGCGACCCCATTCCGGCGGGTCAGTGGCCAAATCGTGCAGCGCGGCTTCCATGTCGCGCCGGCCGGCTGCCCAACGCTCGCGTATCGATGCCGGCGAGAATTCGAACATCTTGGTTCCGAGTTCGTCCGCAGTTGCGCGGTATGCCAAGTGCACGAGTACGGCAGTGGTCGCCGCAGGACCGCTGTGGTCCCGCAGATCATGGAGCCGAAGCAAATGCTCGATCGTACGGCGCGACTGGCAGGCAAACATCAAATCCTGTACCCGCTCCACCGTCGCATCGAGCGAGCGCGGTCGCGCATCGCGGCGGTCGAACAGGTCGAGTGCGAAGCAGATCGTATTTCGCGCCAGCGGTCCGTTCAGGACGCGATCGACAGGCAAATTGTTCGTCAGTCCTGGGTCACAGAGCAGTCGCCCATCGATCTCGACGGGCGGAAAGGCTGGGATAAAGGCCGTGCTGGCGAGCAAGTGAGCGGGTTCGATCCGCGAATCCGTGTTGCTGACGTAGACCTCGTCGCCACTTTCGACATCGGTCATAGCGACCGTGAGCTTCATCTCGGCCCGGGCCAGCAGGTCGAAATCAATGAGGCGTTCCAACGTCCGCCGGAGCGGCGTTTGGTCATAAAGAGCCACGTCGTTCGGCACACCGGGCAGAGCCGACCATAAGCCCGGAAAACGCGGCACGTACAGGCTGGGCCGGCCCAGCGCTAGGGCCTGAACGGAAGCTGCGAAATTATACACCTGCCGCCAGTAGCCCTGCTTCGGCAGCAGCGCCAGATCGGTCGTCTTGCTGGCGGCGTTCTCCCAGTAGGTGCGCAGCTTCGAGATCCGTTCCGCGGGCGGATTTCCGGCGATAATGGCTGCATTCACGGCACCGACGGAGGCTCCGACAAGATGCTGCGGCCGGTACCCGCGCTCGTGCAGCACCTCGAAGGCGCCGGCTTGATAGGCGCCAAGCGCGTTACCGCCGCCGAAGACGAGAATGGTGTCAGGCCGGCGCTCATCGGGAGCGGCCGTGGTCGTCAGGACCTCGGAATTGGGAATGCTCATTCAGCAGCCTCTCGACGCGACAGCGATTAGTTCTGCGTCGCTGCCCGGGTGTTGTACGTATGAAAAGGCGAACAGGAGTGCTCATCCGCGGAGAATGAGGGAGGCGACATGCACCCCCGCTCTCGACGCCGCATCGCAGCAATGAAAAGAATGATCTTCCGTTCGCTTGACGCAGCGTATCGGTTCAGAAAGCGAGGGCCTCGGCACGGCTTAACCGCTCAACGCGTCGCCCCGCCCAGTTCCGCTGGGCGGGGCTTTCTAAAATCGATGGCGTCCGGTGCGACCGGCTGGCTCCCGAGGGATCACCCGGCGGCGTGCTTCTGCCGCCTGCGCCATGCCACGAACCCGACAGGCAGCGCCAGGAGCGCGAGTGTCGTCAGAAGCGGGACGCCGCCATTGTTCGGCCCCTTGCGCCACCCGCCCGTAATCGCCCTGCCGTCGCGGATCGGCTCGAAAACGGCGCCTGGGGTTTCCGGGTTCGGATCGTCTGCCAGGAAGCCATAATTCAACGCCCGGCCGGTGAGCCGGGTCGCAACGGCGGAGGGCATCAAGCGCTTCTGAAGCGTGGCGAACTTGCCGGCACCACCGATGACCACTTCGGCGCGTGGCCGGTCCACGAGCCCGACCACCGTCTCGGCCACCTTTTCCGGCGCATAGACCGGCGGCGCCGCGCGCACGCGGTGGTGACTGAAATTGGCGGCGTGCTGAAAGAACGGCGTGTCGATCACGGAAGGCAGGATTGTACAGATCTGGATGTCCGGCTGATCCAGCACCTCCTGCCGAAGTGCCTCCGAGAAGCCGCGGATCGCGAACTTGCTGGTCGCGTAGGCCGTCGAGTCGGCTTTTGCGGTGCGGCCCACGATGGATGCGTTGTTGATCAGCACGCCATGGCCCTGAGCGCGGAACTGCCGCATGGCGACGCGCGCTCCATTGACGTAGCCGATCACGTCCGTTTCCAGCACCCTGTTCCAGACGGCGCTCGGGATGTCCTCGAAGCGGCCGAAGACGCCGACTCCCGCGTTATTGAACCACACGTCGATGCGGCCGAACCGCTCGATTGCACGGCGCCCTAGTTCCTCAACTTCGTTTTCATGCGTGACGTCGGTCGGCACGACCAGCGCTTCGCCGCCGGCATCTCGGCATTCGCGTTCTACGTCGTGCAGCATCTCCTCCCGACGCGCCGCGAGAACAACGCGCGCGCCGCGCGCCGCGAAAGTACGCGCGGTGATGCGGCCGATGCCGCTCGATGCGCCGGTGATGACGACAACGGGATTGTCGATCCTAGTAGTCATTGCAAATCCTTAGAAGCCCGCCGACAGAGCAACGGCGGGGAGTGCCACGCTTGCGAGAGCCACTGCCGGCCCGGGCGGACATGTTGCAGTGCGGTATGGGAAGCAACGCCGCCCTTCACATTGGGTTCCTGTCGACAATGCAGTTATGGCCAGTGCTCTGCGCATTGGCCGCGAATGCAAATGGACCGAGGCAGAGCCCGCCGGTGCGGAAGTCCATCCGCCTCCCGATGCGGGCGGCTGCGGCTAGCAGCGATAAGGAAATCGCGCAGAAAATCGCCACCAGCACCGCTTGATCATCAGTCCAAAACGGAAATAACATCGTCGCGGCGGTTCCTCACCGCTCGGCTCTTTCTCATCGTGAATCGGACGTTTGCTCTCTCTGGGGAGAAAAAAACAGGAGAATAACAGGG
>DASWRT010000493.1:0-13077 GCA_036403035.1 Allostellaceae bacterium
GATCGCGAGCAGCGAGAGGTTGTCGATCGAGTAGCCGAACAGGTACATGCCGGCGAACGTGCCGATCAGCGACACCGGGAGCGCCAGCGCCGGGATGATCGTCGCCGTCACGTTGCGCAGGAACAGGAAGATCACCAGCACCACCAGCGCAACCGTCAGCGCCAGCGTGAACTGCACGTCCTCCACCGACGCCCGGATCGATTCCGAGCGGTCGAGCATCAGGTTGAGATGCACCGCGGCGGGGATCGACGCCCTGAACTCGGGGATCAGCGACTTGACGCTGTCGACGACGTCGATCGTGTTGGCGTCCGGCTGACGCTGGATCGCCAGCAGGATCGAGCGCGTGCCGTTGAACCAGCTCGCCAGCTTGTCGTTCTCGACGCTGTCGACCACCTGTGCGACGTCGCTGAGCCGCACCGGGTTGCCGTTGCGGTACGCGACGATCAGCGGCCGGTACTGCTCGGCGCGGGTCAGCTGAGCGGACGCCTGCAGCGTGACGCTCTGCTTCGGCCCGCTCAGCGTGCCGACCGGCTTGTTCGAGTCGGCGGCGGCGAGCGCGTTCTGGATGTCGTCGACGCTGATGCCGGTTGAGGCGAGGGCGTTCGGATCGATCTGCGCCCTAACCGCGAATTTCTGCGCGCCGTAGACCTGGACCTGGGCGATGCCGGGCAGCGTCGAGACGCGCTGCGCGATCAGCGTCTCGGCGTATTCGTCGACCTGGGATAGCGGCAGAATGGTCGAACTCAGCGACACGAACAGTACCGGCTGGTCCGCCGGGTTCACCTTGCGGAAGGCCGGCGGCGTCGTCATCTCGACGGGCAGCTTGCGCGCCGCCGTGGTGATCGCGGACTGCACGTCCAACGCCGCGCCGTCGATGTTGCGGTTGAGGTCGAACTGGATCGTGATCGAGCTGACGCCGACGCCGTTCGTCGAGATCATCGAACTGATCCCGGCGATCGTCGAGAACTGGCGTTCCAGCGGCGTCGCGACCGAAGCCGCCATCGTCTCCGGGCTGGCGCCCGGCAGGTTCGCGGTCACGACGATCGTCGGGAAGTCGACGCGCGGCAGGGCCGCCACCGGCAGCAGGCGGTAGCCGAAGATGCCCACGACCACAAAGGCGATCATGAGCAGCGTCGTCATCACCGGACGACGGATGCAGAGCTCCGGAAGGCTCACCGTTCAGGACTCGCGCAAAGGTCTTGGTACGTATAATGCCCTGGTTCGTTCGCCATGCTCAGGACTCCTGAGCCGTCGGCGCGCCGGTCGGCCGCACCTCGACCTTCGTGCCGTTGTCGAGACGGAGCTGGCCGTTGACGACGACCTTTTCGCCCGCGGCAAGACCGGTCGCGATCACCGCCTCCGTGCCGATCGTACGATCAAGCGTGACAGTTCGGGCCTCGACCGTCGAGTCCGGTTTCAGGACGAAGACGAACGGACCCTTCTGACCGGCCTGGACGGCCTCCGACGGGATCGTGATCGCGTTCGGCTCGACCGCGAGCGTCACGGTGACGTTCACGAACTGACCGGGCCACAGCCGGTTGGCGTCGTTGCCGAACGTCGCCTTGACGGACAGCGTGCTCGACGACGGGTCGATCAGGTTCTCGATATAGGTGACCTTGCCGTCCAGCGGCCCGTCGCGATCGCCGGGAATGGAGACGGACACCGGCAGGGCCGTGCCCCCCGCGCCTTTCGCCATCGCCTTGTGAATGTCGGCGAAGTTGCGCTGCGGCACCGAGAACGCGACGTAGATTGGACGGATCTGGTTGAGCGTGACGAGCGGCGGCGTGTCGTTCGCCTTGATCGCGCTGCCGAGCTTGAAGCTGATCGTGCCGACGCGCCCGTCGATCGGCGCGCGGATCACCGTATAGGAAAGCTGCACCTGGGCGCTCTCGACCTGCGCCTCGTCGGCGCGGACCGTCGCCTCCAGGGCAACCGCGGTGGTGCGGGTCTGGTCAACCTGCTGGCGCGAGACGAAGTCGCGCCGCGAGAGCGGCGTCAGCCGGTCGACCTCTCGCCGCGCGTTCTCAAGCTGCGCCTTGTCGCGGGCCAGGGTCGCTTCAGCCTGATGCAGAGCGGCTTGATAGGGCCGGTCGTCGAGCTTGAAGAGCACGTCGCCGGCTTTGACCTCCTGCCCGTCGCTGATCGCGACGCCGGTGATCTGACCATCGATGCGCGACTTGACCGCGACGCTGGCGATCGTCTGCGCGCGGCCGATCGTCGTGATCTGAACGGGAACGGACTTGGCCGCCGCTTCGGCGACGACGACCGGCACCGCGCGGGCGGGCGGCGGCGATCCGCCCGACGCCGACTGCGCCGCGGAGCCCGGCGCGAAGGACGGCAACAGGCCGTAATAAGCCGCGCCGCCGCCGCAGCATGCCAGGAGCAGAAGAATGAACCGCCGTCTCATATAAACCTTTTGTACTTGACCGCATCATCCCTAATCTTTGGGATTAGGCTAGGCATAAAGAAACGGCGGATGCCGCGCCCGTTCACTATATGCTTGTCCGCGCAAAAATAGAACTGGCGAGTTCCATTTTCAATGCCTCTCGATGACAACGCTCCATGGCGGCTCACACGGCGCCGCCGGATTCTCGCGGCGGCGGCACAGCTGTTCGCCGAAAAGCCGTTCAACGCGGTGCAAGTCGACGAAGTGGCGAAGAGCGCCGGTATCGGCAAGGCGACGCTCTACCGGTATTTTCCGTCGAAGGACGAACTGTATCTTGAAGTGCTCGGCGAGGCGTTGCACGGACTGGAGCGGCGTTTCGCGGAAATCGCCGCCGCGCCCGAGCCGCCGTCCGCCGCGCTGGAGCGGATGATCCGGACGCTGGTCCACGTACTCGGCGAACAGGTCGCATCGCTGCGGCTCCTCGACGGCGAGAACGCCGCGCTGGCAGGGCGGTGGCGTTCGGTGTACCGCAGCCGGCGGCAGGCGATCATCGATTCGCTCCGCGCGGTGCTCGCCCGCGGCCTCGCGGCCGGCGCGTTCCGCAACGTCGACCTGGACGTGACGCCGGCCTTCCTGATCGGGATGATCAGGGGCGGGCTGATGGGCGTCGCGCACCTGCCGCACGACCGGCTCGCCGACGCGGCGGTCGCGCTGGTGGTGCAGGGCGGCCTCGTCGAACAGCCGGCAACCGCCGCGCCGCCGACTGCCGCCGCCGCCGACCGGCCGGCGGTTACCTCTTCTTAACCACGATCGGGTTTTCTGTCTTGCCGGCGCCGCCGGCACGGCATGGTTCAGCTCGCGCGTACGGACACAGCAATGGGCAGAAAGCGTCCAATCGAGAAGGGGCAGCGTTACCGGGCGGTCGGCGAGGGCTTCCTGGGCCGCCCGACGCCGCTTTGGACGGTCGAGGACGTGTTCACGAACATAGACGGGATCGAGTATGCGCGCCTCGTCAGCAGCGCCGATCCGACAATGCGGAAGACGCTGTCCATCGCCATCCTCTCCGACCGGCGCCGCTTTGCCCGGGTCGAGGAGACGGAAGCCGCCTGACGCGGGCATTATTTCCGCCCCGGCTCAGGATCCCGCCGCTGGCTCGGCGGCCGTCATCGGCGGCTGATGGATGACGCCGTACCAACCCAGCCCCTTATAGGTTTCGTAGCCGGGGGTCAGCGCGAACCCGACGGTCGCGCCGTCCGAGGTCGCATAGTAGCCGTCCCGTGCGCCGCGGGTGATGGCGGCGGGGTCGAGCGGAAAGATTTCAGCCAGAATGCCGACTCCGTCCGAGGCGGCGATCACCCGTCGGCGCGCATCGATGAGAAGGCATCTGGTGTGCGCCCGTTCCTCCGGCGACAGCCTGACGCCTTCGACGACGGCGGCAGCTTGCGGGCGCCAATCGAAAAAGATGCCGAGCGCGCCGATTGGTCGTCCGGTCGTCCGGCCGCCCTCGCGCACCGCGGTGGCGTATGTGGCGACGTGGGCATCGCCCAAGGCACGCGAAGGCTCGACGTCGAAAGCGACATAATCGTCGCCCGACGCCGTCGCCATGGCCGCGCGGAACCACGCCTCGTCGGCGACGCTCGATCCGACCACCGCCGGATAAGCGATCGGGCCGGCCGTTCGCTACGACGCGGCCCTCGGTGTCGATCACCCAAAGGTCAAGATAGACGGTATAGCTGCGGAGGATGACGCCAAGACGTTCCATCGCGTGCCGCCGCGCAGCGTCCGGATCTCCCTGTCCGACGCTATCCAGCGCATCGACGACGGCCGCATCGGTCGCCCACCAGCGCACGTCGCAGGAGCGTTCATAGAGATTGCGGTCGATGATTTCGATCATGTTGAGCGCGAGGTCGACGAGCCGCTGGCCGCGTACCTGACGGATCATGCGCTCGCCAAGGTCGGTCAGTTCGACGATCGAGCCGGCAAGCTCGGTCGAGAGGTTGGCCGCGATGTCGGTGATCCGCGCCGAGACGGCCTTCACCTCGCTCGCGACGACGGCGAAGCCGCGGCCGGCGTCGCCGGCGCGCGCCGCCTCGATCAACGCGTTCAGAGCGAGGATCCGGGTCTCGCGCGTGATCGTCCCGATTGCCGCGATCTTCTCCTCGGCAATCTTCCCGGCGCGGCGCGACAATTCGACGATGCGTTCCGGCTCGGCCATGCTAGCCTCCCCTGATGCTCAAACCATCGTCAACTATTTAAATAAGCGCCTAAATTTCGATTAAAGCCGGCCGGAGCCGTACTCCGGAGTATTTGATTATTTATTGTGCGAATCGGCTAATTATTAGGCCCCTCTAATCGTTGACATCTGTTTTCTTTGGCTGATCAACGGAGCGCGGCAACAAAAAAGCTTGGCCTCGAAGCCTGCGTGTCTTGCTGTGTGGTAGCGGACACGCTGCCGGTCAATCGCCTCGGCTTCCCATGATCGGGAGCGGAAGCAGCAGGGAGGGCAAGCAGCTAAAAGATCTGCGGATCGCAGAAGCCGCTTCGCGAACCCCGCCGGCTGCACATCGACCGTGATCGCCCCAGGCGTCGACGAGATCACCGCAAATCGGTCATCGGCCCCGCATCCGATGCGGAACTGTCGGACCTGCACTGGCCGGCGATAGAAAGGCGGCGGCACGCTCCAACCGCGCCGCCGCCTTTCTACAGATGGACCGCGTGTCGTGCCGCTCAGGCGAGGCTGATCGTCGCCGCCTCGCGCCCCTTCGGGCTTTGCACAACCTGCATCCTGACCGACTGGCCCTCGTTCAGGCCGAGGATACCGGCGCGCTCAAGGACCGAGGCATGGACGAACACGTCCTTGGCGCCGTCCTCGACCGCGACGAAGCCGAACCCCTTCGCAGGATTGTACCACTTCACCGTTCCGAGCATCTCGGTCGCATCGCTCATGTCCGGCGTGAAGCGCGGCGGGCGCGGACCGGCACGCCGCGGCGCACCGCCGAAGCCGCCGCTGCCGCCGCCGCCGCTCGGCGCCGCCTGCGCGGTGCTCATATCGACATCGACGACCTCGGTGATCTGCGGTCCCTTCTGGCCCTGACCGACGCGCGCCTTCAGCTTTGCGCCCGGGGCAACGGCGGAGTGCCCGGCTCGCTCCAGAACGGCGGCGTGAAGGAACGCGTCGCCCGATCCGTCGGACAACTCAACGAATCCGAACCCTTTTTCAGGGTTGAACCATTTGACGTTCGCCTCGACGACCGGTCCGGTCGCGGCACGATCCGGCTGTACCGGCGCCGCCGCGTAGCGCGGCCGCGCCGCCGACGGCGCATCACCCCCACCGCCGAAGAAAAGATCGTCATCGAAGCCGCGCCGCCGCGGCGAACGGAAATCCTTACCCTTGCCCATCTCGACTTTGCTCTCGCGAGGTCCCTGCGGAACACCATCGTAACCGGTGTCGGGAGGTCGATTCCAGTGATTGTGCTCGGCGGTTAGGTCAATTTTAACGGATCTTCGTGTAACCCGCCCGCCTTTTGTGAGCGCGTGCGCAAAAGTCGCCACACTCCGACGGCGGCATCCGCTTCGGTTGATCGCGCAGCGCAGCCACGGCGCACCCGCAACCACACTCTTTCGGGGTACACTGTGACAGATTTGTGTCCGCGACCGGCGCCCTGCCCGCGACTCGATGCGCGCCATGCATCCCAGGACGGAGCACGCCGCCGCTCCACGAAGCCCCCCGATGGATACGTGCAGCTAGTCTTTTCAGGGGAGTGGGCCGTCCCATCTGAGAACTGGCATTGGGCATGCCGACCGGGCAGTTTCTCCCGGTGAACGATGCAATACCGACCATCCTCGTCGTCGACGACGATCCCGGCGTGCGACGCCTTCTTGTCGATCTGCTAGACGAGAACGGCTACCGCGTTCTAGAGGCCGGCGGCGCCTCCCAGGCGCTCGCCGTCCTATTCAGCCATGACGGCGATATCGGTCTGTTGCTGACCGATGTCGTGATGCCGGGCCTGAGCGGCTTCGCGCTCGCCCGCGAAGTCAGATCGCTGCGGCCGCATGTCCGGGTGCTCTACTGCTCCGGCTACATCGCGCCGCACGAATGGAACGAGCCGCTCTACGGTCCGATGATCTGCAAGCCGTTCCGGATCGACCAGGTACTGTCGCTGGTACGACAGGCGCTCGGGACTGCATGACCGGCGGGCCGGCCCGCGACCGGCGGCGGCCTCATGCCAGTGGGCTGACGATATCATACCGTCGGCCTCGGTCGTTGACCGATGCCGAGCGGGTTCCGCTCAAGTGCCGCGCAGGCTTGACCAACGGCCGTTGAGTCAAGCTCAACGGCCGTTGGCATCAGTCGAGCGTGGCGGCAATCGCGGCGGCGAAGCCGAGCACGCCCCAAAGAAGAATGACGAGCCCGATCCAGCCGTTACGCCACTCCGTCGCCGTCGCGTCTTCGTCATCGGCGGACTTTACGAAACCGGTCGGAAAACCGTTCAAAATGTTCTTCATCGACGCACTCAGCAGTATCGGCTGCATTCACTCCACATGCCTCCAAGGTGATCGAGTCTACCTTTGGGTTACATGCTGCTCGCCTTTTTGAACGAGATACGCGCCAAGCGCAAGCGTTGTGCTGCGGCGCACCAAAACGGCGCCCCGGCCGAAAGCGCCCCCGGCCGCGGAGTCGCGAGATCCGGGACGGCTGATACCAACGGCCGTTGAGCTTGCCTCATCGGCCGTTGGTTGATCCCGTGCGGCGTTTGAGCAAAACCCGCTCGGCATCGGTCAACGACCGAGGCCGACGGTACAAGAGCGCCGCACAGGACCGGTTGCGTTCTGCGACACGGTGTCGTGGACGCCGGGTAGGCGGAGCCCGTTTCTCGGCGAAGCGGGTCCGTCGGCAAGGCTGTGCACGGGCAACGCCCGCCGGAACGTAACCAGCCCGTCAGATACTCCTAAGCGTCAGTTCGCGGCGGCCGCCGGCTGCGGTGCGCCGGTGAGCAGTGCGCCGACGCGGACGGCGAGATCGCGGCGGCGGTACGGCTTCTGCAGCATCTCCTCCTCGTCCTCGCCGGCGCCTGCATTCTCTGCGTCAGGGCCGGCGCCGCCGCCATAGCCCGAGGCGAACAGCACCTTGAGGTCGGCGCGGCGGAGGCGCGCTTCGCGCGCGAGGTCGCGACCGCTCATGCCGCCGGGCATCACGATGTCGGTGAAGAGCAGCCTGAGCTGGTCCGTCTCCGCCGTGTTGCCGATCAGGTCGAGCGCCGCCTTCGCGTTCGCCGCCTGGAGCACGCGGAACCCCATCTCCTCGAAGGTTGCGACGGCGATCTCGCGAACATCCGGATCGTCCTCGACGATCAGCACGGCTTCGCCCTCGGCCGCGCGGTAGGAAAGCATGGCGTCCGGCTGCGGCCCGCCGCCATCGGCATCAGCCCGAGCGGCATTGGCAGAGCCGGCATCGGTCGCGGCGCCGGCATCCTCCGGCGAGCGCGGCAAGTAGATCGTCACGGTCGTGCCGCGCCCGATCTCGCTGTCGATCGCGATATGCCCGCCCGACTGCTTGATGAAGCCGTAGGTCGTGCTGAGACCGAGCCCGGTGCCCTGGCCAATCTCCTTGGTCGTGAAGAACGGCTCGAAGACGCGCGGCAGCACCTCCTGGGGAATGCCGCTCCCGGTATCCGCCACCGCGATCGTGACGTAGCTGCCGGCGGCGAGACCGGTTTCGGGCGACGCCTCCGGCAGATCCAGATTGCGCATCTCGATCGCGAGCCGGCCGCCGTCCGGCATTGCGTCGCGGGCGTTGAGCGCGAGATTGACCAGCGCCGATTCGATCTGCGTCGGGTCGATCATCACCGGCCAGAGGCCGCCGTCGGGCGCGGTGAAGACGATCTCGATCCGGTCGCCCAGGGTGCGGCGCAGCAGTTCGGTCATCGCCGAGACCAGCTCGTTGAGGTCGACGCGCTTCGAGCGCAACGGCTGGCGACGCGAGAAGGTCAGCAGCCGTTGCGTCAGGTCGGCGCAGCGCAGCGCGCCATCCAGCGCCGTCTTCGCGAAGCGTGCCGCAGCCTTGTTCCCCTTGAGCTGCTTCTCCAGCAGATCGAGGTTGCCGATGACGACGCTGAGCATGTTGTTGAAGTCGTGCGCAATGCCGCCGGTCAGCTTGCCGACCGCCTCCAGCTTCTGCGCATGCATCAGCTGCTGTTCCAGATGCTTGCGCTCGGTGATGTCCAGCCAGGTGCCGAAGATTTCGCCCGGCCGCCCGGCGCGGTCGCGGACCAGCACCGCCTGGTCGAGGAAGTAGCGCTCGCTGCCGTCGGCGCAGCGCCAGCGGTACTCCATCGTCGCGCCGCCGGTCTCATGCACCGCATCGAGTTCGTGCAGCACCCGGTCTCGATCCTCATCGGCGATCCGTTCCTGCCAGAAGGCCGGATCCTCGGCGAAGCGCGCCGCGGGAAAGCCGGTGATCCGCTCGACCGTGTCGCTGACGAACCGCGCGGCCCGGCCGGCATTCGGCACCGGGACGGTATAGAGCGCGATCGGAAGCGAGCGGACGATCAGCGACTGCTGCTCCTCGTTGCGTCGCAGCGCCTGCTCGGAGTGCAGCTTCTCGGCCCTGACGCGGAAATTTTCCTGGAGCAGGCGCTTCTCCTGCTCCGCCTGCCGCTTCACCTCCTCGGTCTTGCGGTAGAGTTCGACGAAGACCGAAACCTTCGAGCGCAGGATCAGCGGATCGATCGGCTTGAACACGTAATCGACAGCGCCGGTCGAATAGCCGCGGAAGACGTGCGTCTCGTCCTTGTTGACCGCGGTGACGAAGATGATCGGGATGTGCCGGCAGCGCTCGCGCGTCCGGATCATCTCCGCGGTCTCGTAGCCGTCCATCTCCGGCATGTGGACGTCCATCAGGATGACGGCGACGTCGCGGACGAGCAGGTGCTTCAGCGCATCCGCGCCGGACCGCGCGAGCAGGACCTCGCAGCCCGGGCCGCGCAACGTCTCCTCCAGCGCGAGCAGATTGCGCGGATCGTCGTCGACGACCAGGACGGCAGCGGGCAGATCGCCGACCGCCTCCTGATCCTGCTCCCAACGTTCCGCCGTCGTCTCCTCCAACTCGCTACCCTCGTCCGGCCGAGACAACGACAAGCCCCCGGTCGCCCCTGCAACAACTGTCGTGGCGGACACGGCGCCGCCGCCCTCAATGGACGGCGCCGCGCCCACCGGTGCCATTCCCGGATGCCGCCGGGGAGACCGCCGTCGCCGCAGGACGACTGACGTAGACCCGCAGCATCGAGACAAGCTGATCGATGTCGACCGGCTTCGCGATGTAGTCGGTCGCGCCGGCGTCCAGGCACTTCTCCCGGTCGCCTTTCATCGCCTTCGCCGTGACCGCGATCATCGGCAGCGATGCGCAACCATCCATGGCACGGATCGCGCGCATCGTCTCGTATCCGTCCATCTCCGGCATCATGATGTCGACAAGCACGACGTCGACGTCCTTCACTTGCCTCAGCATCCGGATGCCTTCCGCGCCGTTCTCGGCGAAAACGACGTTGACGCCATGACGTTCCAATGCGCTCGTCAGCGAGAAGATGTTGCGCACGTCGTCATCGATGATCAATACCTTGCGCCCTTTGAGCGCATAATCCGCGCGCTGGAAATGGACGAGGAGCCGGCGCCGCTTGGCCTCGGGCAGCGCCTCCAGCGTGCGGTGCAGGAACAGGGCGGTCTCGTCGAACAGACGGTCCGGCGACTCCGCGCCCTTGACGATCACCGTCTCGGCGAGCTTCGCAAGCCTCGCCTCGTCCTCCTTCGAGATCTCCATGCCGGTATAGACGACGACCGGCAGGTCGCCGACGCCGTCGAGCTTGCGCACCTGCTCGATCATGTCGATCCCCGGCATGTCCGGCAGGCCGAGATCGACGATCATGCAGTCGAAGCGATCGCTGCCGAGCGCGTCAATCGCCGCTTGGCCGGTCGCCACCGCGGTGACGAGCACGTCGCCGTCGCCGACCAGCGCCATGATGCTCTCGCGCTGCGCGTCGTCGTCCTCGACAAGCAGCAGGTTCTTCACCGGCCGGTCGACGAAGTCCCTGGTGCGGGCGAGCGCCGAGAACAGCGCCTCGCGGCTGACCGGCTTCTCAAGGAAGCCGAATGCGCCCGCCTGCGTGCCGCGCTTGCGCTCCTCGCTCACCGAGATGACGTTGACCGGGATATGCCGGGTCTGCGGATCGCGCTTCAGCATGTCGAGGAGCGACCAGCCGTCCATATCGGGAAGGCCGATATCGAGCGTGATCGCCTCCGGCCGGTATTTCCGGGCAAGCGGCAGCGCCTCGGCGCCGGTCGCCGCGATGATGCCCTTCATCCCCTTCTCGTGCGCCAGCTCGATCAGGACCGAAGCGAACTTCGCATCGTCCTCGACGATCAGGACGACGCGGTCGCCCTCGCGGATGCGGTCGCGATCGTCCGACGTCCCATCAGCGGTAGAGGCGCTGCCGAGCGGTTGCGACGGCGACAGGACGATGCCCGACTTGACCGTCGGCACGGACGTCGAAGCGGCCGCCACCGCCTCGGCCGAGAGCAGCGCCCGCATCGAGGCGGAATCGCGCACCCCGCCGATGCCGGCCTGGACGTCGCCGAAGCCGCTGCGCATCAGCGACGGCTCGCCGTCCAGCGGCAGGTATAGCGTGAAGGTGCTGCCGCGGCCCGGCATGCTCGCGACGTCGATCTCGCCGCCGAGCAGGCGTGCGATCTCGCGGCTGATCGACAGGCCGAGGCCGGTGCCGCCGTACTTGCGGCTGGTCGTTCCGTCGGCCTGCTGGAACGCCTCGAAGATGATCCGCTGCTTCTCCTTCGGAATGCCGATGCCGGTGTCGGTCACCGAGAAGGCGACGACGCCCATGCCGCCGTGCAGCGCGCTCTGGCTGCCGCGCCAGTCGAGCGGCGCCGGGCCGATCGACAGTTTCACGCCGCCCGTCTCGGTGAACTTGAAGGCGTTGGCGAGCAGGTTCTTCAGGATCTGCTGCAGCCGCTTCGCGTCGGTCTGCATGCTGCTCTGCAGCGTCGGAGCGACCTCGATGTCGAAGCTGAGGCGCCTTTCCTCGGCGACCTGCCGGAAGGTGCGCTCGACATAGGTGCGCAGGTCGGAGAACACGACGTTGCCGGCCTCGACCGTCACCGTGCCCGACTCGATCTTCGACAGGTCGAGAATGTCGTTGATCAGCGCCAGCAGATCGACGCCGGCCGCATTGATCGTCTTCGCGAACTCGGTCTGCTTGTCCGAGAGGTTGCCGTCCGGGTTCTCGAAGAGAAGCTTCGAGAGGATCAGCAGGCTGTTGAGCGGCGTCCGCAGCTCATGGCTCATGTTGGCCAGGAACTGCGACTTGTACTTGGAGGTCAGGGCGAGCTGCTCCGCCTTCTCCTCCAGCGCCGCCTTGGCGAGCATGACCTCGTGGTTCTTCTCCTCGACCTCCCTCTTCTGCATCGACAGGAGATGCGCCTTCTCCTCCAGCTCCTCGTTGTTCTGGCGGAGCTTCTCCTGCTGGTTCTTCAGCAGCTCCTCCGACTTGCGCAGCGAGGCGGCCTGCTGTTCCAGCCGGTCGTTGGTCTTCTTCAGCTCCTCCTGCTGGCTCTGCAACTCGGTGGTGAGGAGCTGCGACTGCTTCAGCAGGCCCTCGGTGCGCATGTTCGCGGCGATCGTGTTGAGCACGATGCCGATCGATTCCATGAGCTGGTCGAGGAAGGATTGGTGCGTCTCGCTGAACCGGTTGAAGGAGGCCAGCTCGATCACCGCCTTGACCTCGTTCTCGAACAGGACGGGCAGCACGATGATGTTGAGCGGCGGCGCATGGCCGAGACCGGAGCTGATCGTGACGTAATCGCCGGGTACGTTGTGCACCAGGATCCGCGTCTTCTCGTAGGCGCACTGTCCGACCAGCCCTTCGCGCAGCTTGAACCGGTTCGAGAGGCTCTTGCGCTCCTTGAAGGCGTAGCTCGCGATCAGCTCCAGCGAGGGTTCGTCGCCATGCCGCTCGGCGACGTAGAAGACGCCGTGCTGCGCGTTCACCAGCGGCGCGATCTCCGACAGGATCAGGTTCGAGACCGTCACGAGATCGCGCTCGCCCTGCAGCATGCGGGTGAACTTCGCGAGGTTGGTCTTCAGCCAGTCCTGCTCGGTGTTCTTGAGCGTCGTGTCCTTCAGGTTGCGGATCATCTCGTTGATGTTGTCCTTGAGCGCCGCAACTTCGCCCGAGGCTTCGACGGTGATCGACCGCGTGAGGTCGCCCTTGGTCACCGCGGTGGCGACCTCGGCGATGGCGCGGACCTGCGTCGTCAGGTTCGCGGCCAGCTGATTCACGTTGTCGGTCAGGTCCTTCCAGAGGCCGGCGGCGCCGGGCACGCGGGCCTGACCGCCCAGCTTCCCTTCGATGCCGACCTCGCGCGCGACGTTGGTGACCTGATCCGCGAAGGTCGCCAGCGTCTCGATCATGCCGTTGATGGTGTTGGCGAGCGCCGCGATCTCGCCCTTGGCGTCGACCGCCAGCTTTCGCTTCAGGTCGCCGTTGGCGACCGCGGTGACGACGCTGGCGATGCCGCGGACCTGGTTGGTCAGGTTGTTCGCCATCATGTTGACGTTGTCGGTCAGGTCCTTCCAGGTGCCGCCGACGCCCTTGACCTGCGCCTGACCGCCCAGCTTGCCT
>DASWRT010000494.1:0-6557 GCA_036403035.1 Allostellaceae bacterium
TCTGGCGAGCGGCGGCAACCTGACCGCAACGGGGGGTTGGCGCCGGATCGGCAGCGATGACATGCCGCCATTTTCAAAAATCATTCTAAAATAAACATTCCGTAATTTTAGGAGAAACAAACATTATTTTTCCGTCACGAACTGACACGCAGAGAAATCATCCAACGTAAACTCTCATGCATTCAGAATAAATTCCTATGGAACCGCCACCCATGCGAAGCGTTGAGTTGGTACAGAAGGAACAATAGGCGGAGGCATTATGCGTATCCTATCGGTCGTCGCGATGGTTCTCATGCTCAGCGGCTGCGGGACTCTCCTGGGTGCGGGCGCCGGCGGGCTGGCCGGCAACCAGTTCGGCAAGGGATCCGGCAAGACGGCGGCGACGCTTGGCGGCATCGCCGCGGGCGGCTATCTCGGCAGCAAGCTCTGATCGATAGAGCCGAGCCTCTTCTTTCATACATCACGCCAGCGGCCGATGAGGCAAGCTCAACGGCCGTTGGCATTATCTGGCGGAAGCCGCCTTTCTCATCGATGCGGGCGACTCCGCGGCGGCGGCAATCTCGCACGGCAGCAGGACCCGGATCGTGGTGCCGCGTCCCGGCGCGCTCCTGATCGTTAGGCCGCCACCGGACCGGCGGGCGAAGTCGTCGACCATGCTGAGGCCGAGGCCGGTCCCGCGTTCCGGCCCCTTCGTCGTGAAGAACGGCTTGAACACGTGCTGGAGCACCTCCGGCAACATGCCGTGGCCGGTATCGGTGACGGCGAGACCGACGTAGCCGCCCGGCGCAAGATCGGCCGCCGCCACGGCCTTGTCCGGACCATCCAGACTGCCGGCCGCAGCGTCGGCCGCAACCGTACAGTTCCGGGTGACGATCGTCAGGCGACCGCCCTCCGGCATCGCGTCGCGGGCATTCACGACGAGGTTGAGCAGCGCGGTCTCAAGCTGGTTGCGGTCGGCGACCGTTCGCAGGAGGTCGTCGGACAGGTCAAGCTGGAACTCGATGTGGCTGGGCAGGGCCTGCCGCAGAAGATCCGCAATGCCGCGAACGACCTCGTTCAGGTCCAGCGTTTCCCGCTGCGGTTGCTGCTGGCGCGAGAAAGCCAGGAGCTGCCGCACGACATTCGCGGCCCCCTCGACGCCCTGAAGCGCGTGCGACAGCGGCCGCGCCGCTTTCGGCACGTCGGCGCAGATCCCGTCGAGGCGTTCGAGGCTGCCGGCGATCACGGTGAGGAAATTGTTGAAGTCGTGAGCGAGGCCGCCGGTCAACTGGCCGACGGCCTCCATCTTCTGTGCCTGCCGCAGCGCCGCCTCGGTTTCGGTGCGGCGCCGCATCTCGCCGAGCAGGCGATGCAGCGCGAGCGCTTCCCGGCGCGTGTGCCGCAGCGCAAGCAGCGTGGCGAAGAACAGGACGATGCCGGCGGCGCCGATCCCGGCGCCATAGACGAGAAGAGCATCGTACCAGGGCGCCAGCACGACCGGCGCCGCCATGCCGAAGGCGACATAAAGCGGATAACCGGCGATCCGGCGGTATCCGACCAGTCGCTCGACGCCGTCGACTGGCGAGACCTGCCAGAGCACGCCCGTCTCGGCATCCCTGATCGCACGGCCGAGCCGAGCGCTCGGCGCGATCTGGACCGGCATCGCCGTGGCGGGCGGATCGCGCGCCAGGACTTGGCCGTCGGCACGGAACAGGATCGCCACGTGGTCCGGCTCAGGGATTACACTGCGGAAGAAACTCTGGAAATAGCCCGCCGAGACGGAGATGGCGATCACGCCGTCGAACCCGCCGTCGGCCGGCCGGGAACGCCGGCGGCTCAGACCGAAGGACGGGGCGCCGGTCGTCCGGCCGGTGTAGGCGCTGCCGACGAAGGTGCCGGCATCGGCACGCTCCCTGTGGACGGCGACGTAATCGCGATCGGCGCCGTTCAGGGCCGGCTGCCAGGGCACGCTGGCGTTGCGCACATAACCGTCCGCGTCGATGAGCCAGATCGAGACCACTTGGCCCCGTCCCGCCTCCAGGCTCCGCAGGAACGGGGTGATCTCGGCCGACCGATCGATCTCGTCCCAGCCCAGCCCGGCGAGGCGGCCCTCGATGCGGTCGAGGATAAGCTCCTCCGTCTCAAACACTTTCAGCGTGTGTTCGGCGAGGATGTCGACGGTCCGCTGGACGACCCGGTCCGCATCCTCCATGACCTGGCGGTAATTCTGCGAGGCGACGAGCGCCATCACGATCAGCGGGAGCACGGCCGAGGCGGCGAGGAGACCGCGCAGCCATGCGATCAGCCGACGGATGCCCTTGAGATTGGATTCGACCGCTTCAGGCATCGGCCGTTACCGATCACATCGTGCGGGGGGCATTCCGGCGAACTCTCCGGTGCCGCCGGGAAGACGGACCCGCCTGTACGCCGCGGACAGAAAACGCCTCGGACGACGGTACTGACGGCATGGCACTGTTCCTTCCTGAGGGAACGCGCAGCGGTACATCAAAAGAAAAAACGTTACCAGCTATCGTAACGCTTCGACGGAAATGCTCAACAGGATTGATATCGCACTTCGGAAGCAAAAAAGTATCGAGACCTTCGATCTAGGGACACAAATCTAGAATATATAATCTTATCTCTTTTTTGTGACCAACCAACACGATGCATAAAAATACCTAGAGTATATTTTTTGCACTTGGCTGGAAGCCTCCGGCTTTATTGAAAATCGGCATTCGGATTGTTGCGACGCTGCTTGCCGCCGCCTGCCCGAAACGGCAGGGGAGCACGCCGATACGCGCAGATCCCAAAGCGATCCACGCCCCGCCGTCCGTCCGCAGAGCAAGCGCTCAGCGGGCGGACAATGGACAAAATGCGCGCAGAAGGCGTTCATCCATCGGTTCCGCCGGCCGGTGCCGGCGCAACTTGCAGAGGGTGCGACCCAGAGGCACGGGGCGAATGCGGGCGAAGGCGGCACTATCGGCCACGGCGGCGGCGCTGCTCGCCGCCGGCGCGGTCGCGGGCTGCGGCAGCGTCGGTGTGTTGCCGCAGCTGGACAAGGTCGAGGTGCCGCAGCCGCCGCCCGGAGCGGCGCCGCCCATCGTCGGCGCGGACGAGCAGCCGCTGCCGCCGGAGCGGCGCAAGGCGGTGCTGACGCGCCTGGAGGCCGAGAGCGGCGGCAGCGGCGGCGGCGGCGCCGACACCCTGATCGGGCGGCGCCTCGCGGTCGAGGCTGCCGCGGCGGGCACGCCACTGGTCGCCGGCAACCGGGTCACGCTGCTGCACGATGGGCCGATGGTGTTCCGGGCGATGATGGCGGCGATCCGCGGCGCGCGCCACCATATCAATCTGGAGTTCTTCATCGTCGACCCGGTAGGGATCGGAGAGGAGTTCGCGGAACTGCTGATCGAGAAGCGGGCCGAGGGCGTCGAGATCAACCTGATCTACGACGCGGTCGGCTCGAAGGACACGCCGGAGGCGTATTTCGGGCGGCTGCGGGCGGCCGGCGTGCGCGTCCTCGAATTCCGCCCGCTGAACCCGCTCAACGTCGATGATATCGCCGACTGGAACCCGAACGACCGCGACCACCGCAAGATCGTGATCGTCGACGGACGGACCGCCTTCACCGGCGGCGTCAACCTCAGCGCGAGCTACGGCGACAGGACGACGAATAAACCCGGCCCCCGCAAGGAGCCCGGGCCGGTGCCGGGAGTACCCTGGCGCGACACCTGCGTCAGGATCGAAGGCCCCGCGGTCGCCGAGTTCCAGAAGACCTTCCTCGCGCAGTGGCGGGCGCATGGCGGCGAGGAACTGCCCGACGCGCGGTTCTTCCCCAAGCTCCCGATGCAGGGCGACGCCGTCGTGCATGTCATCGCGACCGAGGGCACGGACGGGCCGCCGGCCTTCTATGAAACGCTGCTTTCGGCGATCGCGAGCGCGACGCGCCGCATCGACCTGACCGAAGCGTACTTCGCGCCGCCGCCGGCAGAGATCGAGGCGCTGGCGGCGGCGGCGCGGCGCGGCGTCAAAGTGCGGATCGTCCTGCCGAAGATCACCGACCAGCCGAAGGTCGTGTTCGCCAGCCGGACCAACTACAAGACGCTGCTCGACGCCGGGGTCGAGATCTACGAGCGGCGCGACGTCGTGCTGCATGCGAAGACCGTATCGATCGACGGCGTGTGGTCGTCGGTCGGTTCGGCGAACCTCGACTACCGCAGCATATTGTTCAATGACGAGGACATCGCCGTGGTGCTCGGCCGGGAGTTCGGCGACGCGATGGCGGCGCTGTTCGAGGAGGACGTCGCGCGGTCCGACCGGATCGACCCGGAGCGCTGGGCGGAGCGGCCGTTCGGCGACCGGATCAAGGAATGGGTCGCGCGGCTGATCCAGTACTGGCTATGACCGGACCTGCAGCGCCGGGATTTCCCATCGGGACCGCGGAGCGACCGGCAGCCGACGAGGCACTTACGCCGCGGAGCCGGATCGGGCGGCCGGCTTGGCCGGTGCGGGACAATTCTTATTTCCCGCCAAAGACCGGCGCCTTGCCGGCAGCGGGAGCGGGACGGCGGAGCCGCCGCCATGGAAGCGCCCTTCTTCCCGGGCGAGGCTATTCCCGGCGGTTGCCGGTCGCGGCGCTGCGCTTCCATCGCCGCCGTCCGATCAGCTCGGAGAGCGCGAGCGACGTGATGCCGAGACAGAAGGGGACGAGGAAGTAGACGACGCGGAAGACGACGAGCGCGCCGACCGGATCCTCGTCCGGCGGCAGCAGCAGGATCACGACGGCCTCCAGCACGCCCCAGCCGCCCGGCACGTGCGCGACGAAGGCGGCGACGCTGGCCGCGGCGTAGGCGGCGGCGACGCCGAAATAGCCGACATCGGGCGCGGTGCCGGCGAGCGTCTGATGCAGCACGCCGGCAACGAGCAGGAAGTTGGCGCCGCCTACCGCGACCTGCCCCAGCGCGAGGCGAAGCGGCGGCATCGCGATCCACCAGCGCCCGATATGCAGCGGCCGGCGCCGCAGCAGCGCCGCGAGCAGCACGTAGAAGCCGATGAGGACGAAGCCGGCGGCGCCGAACAGCCGCAGCCGGCCGCGCGGCGCGCCGCCGAGCGCGTCCTGGAGCAGCGGCGGCGCCGCGACGAGCGCCGCCGAGGCGAGCGCGCCGAGGCCGATCGCGACCGTCGCGCCGCAGAACAGCACGATCCGCGCGACGTCGCCGGCGCCCAGACCCCAGGCGCTGTAGAAGCGATAGCGCAACGTGCCGCTGCTGACCGCGGAGAAGCCGATATTGTGGCCGATCGACAGCGCGGTGAACGAGGCGAGCGCGATCCGCCGATACGGCAGGCGCCGCCCGACATAGCGCACCGCGAGCGCGTCGAAGAGGCTCAGCATCGTGTAGCTGGCGGCGGCGCAGAGCACGGCGGCGGCGACCCGCCAAGGCGGTATCGCCGCGATCGACACCTCGATGTCGCCCAGGCTGTAGCGGCGCAGCACGCGGACGAGGAGAAACAGCGCAAGCGCGATGGCGAACGCCGCCACCGCCGCCCACAGCAGGCGCGACAGCCGCCATCGGCGCTTGTGCGCGTCGTCCGCTTTCGCCGTCGCTGCCGGCGTCCCGTCCATCTCTACACCGCCGCTCCCTGCCCGCCACCGCTCGCGCCCTATACGAAAGGACGGCAGGACGTTCCGCCCGCCGCCGGAAGGAGCGGCGCGGCGTGGCGGGCGGGCGGATTATGCCGGCGGAGACGTCTCTACGCGAGGCTTGGAGACGGAGAGGTCGCGATGCCGCAGCCGCTCGGCCCCGGTCTCAGGCGCCGCATGTCCCCTCAGGGTTAAGAAAAGGTTTACGTCGTCTCCAGCGGGAACGCTAGCCGATGAACGTAACGGTTTCATGACAGAGGCGCGATAAGCGCACGAGTCGCCGCCGTTCGGAGAAATGGCGCTCTCGGGCGAACCGCCGCATCAGACCGGCGCGCGGTCGCAGGTCCGGCAAGTCTCGTCCGGGAAGGTCGGGTAGCGGATCGAAACGCCGCCGGTGCAGCCGGACGCGGCGAGCAGGATGCCGGCCAGGACCGCGAGGAGCGTCAGCATGGTCTCGGCCCGGCGCATCCGCATCGTCCTCGCTCCCGGATCTGCCTGCGGGCAGTGTCCCGCACCCTTTCCGGCAACGCAAGGCGGACGACCGGTCCGGAGTCGACGCCGGACGGAAACTCGGCGATAGAATGCGCCCGGCGATCGAGGCTCCGCAGGGCGGGCGCCGAACCGCGCCGGCCCGGCGGGCCATCCGCAACGCGCGCTCGGAACGGAACGGGACATGGACACCGAGGAACGACGACCGCACCTCGTCACCGACCTTGCGGCGCTGGAGCGGGTCTACGGCGCCGCGCCCAGCGAGGCGTCGCTGGTCAAGGAGACCGACCATATCCACCCGGTCTACCGCGCCCTGATCGAGGCGTCGCCTTTCGTCGTGCTGGCGACGAGCGGCCCCGGCGGGCTCGACGCGTCGCCGCGCGGCGCCGCGGCCGGGTTCGTCGCGGTCGAGGACGAGCGGACGCTGCTGTTCCCCGACCGGCGCGGCAAC
>DASWRT010000495.1:0-3352 GCA_036403035.1 Allostellaceae bacterium
AAAACTTAATAAAGGAGGATGTTTTTCAGCGTATGCAAGAAATTCAGTTCGTTACGGTATTATGAACACCCGCTCGTCGACCCGCACGTGTCGCACTTGAGGCACGTCCCGTTGCGGACCAGGGTGAAGTTGCCGCACTCGCCGCAGCTGTCGCCCTCGTAGCCCTTCATCCGGGCGGCGCGGATCTGTTCGATCCGGCTGTCGGGGGAGGAGAGGGCGGTCGTCGCGTGCAGGTGCGCCGCCGTGGTGGTGCTGGTCGTGCTCGTCGTCGTGATGTCGAGCGCGGCGTTGCCGTAGGCGCCGGCCGATGCCGTCGCCGCCGACGCGGCGGCGGCCTTCGTGACGCCGCCCTGGAGGACGGTCAGCTTGTTGCGAACATAGCCGGTCGAGGCGACGCGCTGCATCACCGCGGCGACCGCCGCGTTCGACCCGGCGCTGTCGTCCGGCAGCGCCGTCTCGGACGTGCCCTTGCCGAGCGTGTCCGGCAGCAGGTCAGCCGGCTGCACGTGCGCCAAGTCGTTGCGGCCGAGATAGGAGATCGCCAGCTCGCGGAAGATGTAGTCGAGCAGCGAGGTCGCCATCTTGATCGCGTCGTTGCCCTCGACCATGCCGGCCGGCTCGAACCGGGTGAAGGTGAAGGCCTCGACGAACTCCTCCAGCGGCACGCCGTACTGCAACCCGATCGAGATCGCGATCGCGAAGTTGTTCATCAGCGAGCGGAAGGCCGAGCCCTCCTTGTGCATGTCGATGAAGACCTCGGCGAGCCTGCCGTCCTCGTACTCGCCGGTGCGCAGGTACACCTTGTGCCCGCCGACGATCGCCTTCTGCGTGTAGCCCTTGCGGCGCTGCGGCAGCTTGCGCCGGTCGCCCTGCTGCACGACGCGCTCGATCACCCGCTCGACGATCCGCTCGGCCAGCACCGGCACGCGCTGCGCCGGCGTCTGCTCGATCAGGTCGGCGACCGCGTCCTCGTCGTCCTCGTCGGCGAGCAGCGAGGACGAGAGCGGCTGCGACAGCTTCGAGCCGTCGCGGTACAGCGCGTTCGCCTTGAGGGCGAGCCGCCAGGACATCATGTAGGCGTCCTTGCACTGCTCCACCGTCGCGGCGTTCGGCATGTTGATCGTCTTCGAGATCGCGCCGGAGATGAAGGGCTGCGCCGCCGCCATCATCAGGATGTGGCTCTGCCAGGACAGGAAGCGCTTGCCGGTGCGGCCGCACGGGTTGGCGCAGTCGAAGACGGGAAGGTGCTCATCGGCGAGGTGCGGCGCCCCTTCGAGCGTCATCGCGCCGCAGCAGTAGATGTTCGCCGCGTCGATCGCGCTCCTTGAGAAGCCGAGCGACGCCAGCATCTCGAAGGCCGGATCGTCGAGCTGCGCCGGGGAGAGGCCGAGCGTCTCGGCGCAGAACGCCTCGCCGAGCGTCCACTTGTTGAAGGCGAACTTGATGTCGAAGGCCGACACCAGCGCCGCCTCGACCGCCTCGATCTGCGCCTCGCCGAAGCCGCGCGCCCGGAGCGCCGTGTGGTTGACGCCCGGCGCGTCCTTCAGCGTGCCGTGGCCGACGGCGTAGCGGACCATCGCCCCGATCTCGTCCTCGCCGTAGCCGAGGGTGCGCAGCGCCTCCGGCACGATCCGGTTGATGATCTTGAAGTAGCCGCCGCCCGCCAGCTTCTTGAACTTGACCAGCGCGAAGTCCGGCTCGATGCCCGTCGTGTCGCAGTCCATGACGAGGCCGATCGTCCCGGTCGGCGCGATCACCGTCGACTGCGCGTTGCGGAAGCCGTGCTTCTCGCCCAGCTCCAGCGCCCGGTCCCAGGCCCGCCGCGCCGCCGCGACGAGTTCGACGTCGGGGCAGTTGGCGGCGTCGAGCGCCACCGGCAGGATCGCCAGCCCCTCATAGCCGGCGGTCTCGGAGCGGGCGGCGAGCCGGTGGTTGCGGATCACCCGCAGCATGTGCTGCCGGTTCCGGGCATAGCCGGGGAAGGGGCCCAGCTCGCCCGCCATCTCGGCCGAGGTGGCGTAGCTGACGCCGGTCATCACGGCGGTGATCGCGGCGCAGAGCGCGCGGCCGGCGTCGCTGTCGTAGGACAGGCCCATCGCCATCAGCAGGCCGCCGATATTGGCGTAGCCGAGGCCGAGCGTGCGGTACTCGTAGGAGAGCTGCGCGATCTCCTTCGACGGGAACTGCGCCATCAGCACCGAGATTTCGAGCGTCACCGTCCAGAGGCGGCAGCCATGCTCGAACCCGGCGATGTCGAAATTGCCGTCCTCGTCGCGGAACGCCATCAGGTTCAGCGAGGCGAGGTTGCACGCCGTGTCGTCGAGGAACATGTACTCGGAGCACGGGTTCGACGCGTTGATGCGGCCGCTCGCCGGGCAGGTGTGCCACTCGTTGATCGTCGTGTCGAACTGCACGCCGGGGTCGGCGCTCGCCCAGGCGGCGTAGGCGACCTTCTCCCACAGCGCGCGGGCGGGCAGCGTCTTGCTGACCTTGCCGTCGGTGCGGCGGGTGAGCTGCCACTCGCCGCCGGACTGCACGCGCTCCAGGAAGTCGTTGCTGAGGCGGACCGAGTTGTTCGAGTTCTGGCCCGAGACGGTGAGGTACGCCTCGGAGTCCCAGTCGGTGTCGTAGGTCCGGAAGTCGATCGAGGTGAAGCCCTGGCGGGCGAACTCGATCACGCGCTGGACGTAGTTCTCCGGGAGCATCGCCTTGCGGGCGGCGCGGATCTCGCGCTTCAGCGCCGGGTTCTTCGCCGGGTCGAAGCGGCCGTCGCCGAGCGATCCCGCCTCGCCTTCGCCCTCGGCGCAGGCCAGCATGATCAGGTTGAGGTGCTTCTGCGCCAGCTTCGAGCCGGCGACCAGCGCCGCGACCTTCTGCTCCTCCAGCACCTTCCAGTCGATGAACTGCTCGATGTCGGGATGGTCGGTATCGACGATCACCATCTTGGCGGCGCGGCGGGTGGTGCCGCCGGACTTGATCGCGCCGGCCGCGCGGTCGCCGATCTTGAGAAAACTCATCAGGCCGGAGGATTTGCCGCCGCCCGATAGTTTCTCGCTTTCGCCGCGCAGGCGGGAGAAATTGGTGCCGGTGCCCGAGCCGTATTTGAACAGGCGCGCTTCCCGCACCCAAAGGTCCATGATCCCGCCTTCGTTGACGAGATCGTCATTGATCGACTGGATGAAGCAGGCGTGCGGCTGCGGGTGCTCATAGGCCGACTTCGATTTCTGCACTTTGCCGGTGAGGTGATCGACGTAATAGTGGCCCTGGCTCGGCCCATCGATCCCGTAGGCCCAGTGCAGGCCGGTGTTGAACCATTGCGGCGAATTCGGCGCCGCCATCTGCTTCGCCAGCA
>DASWRT010000496.1:0-4592 GCA_036403035.1 Allostellaceae bacterium
GACCAGCGCCGCGCCGCCTGACTTTCATCCCGCGACGGCATTGTGCGGCGCAACAACCGTGCGCCGCACGCCGCCGCTGCGGCCCCTGGCGGTCACTTCAGCAGCGTGACCGGCACTGTTGACAGGTTGAGCACCTTCAGGGTCGTCGACCCGAGCAGCAGCCCTTCGATCGGCGACTGGTTGCGCATCCGCATCACGATCTGATCGCAACCGTGCTCGCCGGCATAGTCGACGATCGTCTGCTCGACGTTGCCGACCGCGATGTGCGCCTCGTGGGCGACTCCGGCGTCCTTCAGGATCGCCTCGGCCGGTTCGAGCACCTTGCGCCCTTCCTCCTCGAAGAATGCCCGCGCGTCCTCGCGCCCGATGAAGCGGCGCACAGCCGGCGGCAACGGCGGCTGGACGTTGAGCAGGTGGACCTCGCAGCCGGCGCTGCCGATCGCAGCGGCGAAGCCCGCCGCATAGCGGACCGCCTCCAGCGAGTCCTCTGACCCATCGACCGGAAGAAGAAGCCTCAGCATTCCGTCTCGCCCTCGCGGGAGCGGCCGTCTGCGTGCCGCTGCACTTTTAGGATCTCAGGATATCAGATCGACGCGCTTCCGCAGTTTCGAGCGGCGGCGACGCGCCAGCCCGAGACCGAGGACGACGGCGACGATCGCACCGGCCATCGGGCCGAGCCATTCGGCGTCCGGCGCGTTGTGCTCGATCACCCCGTTCAGCACCGGGTCGGAAACGATCGTCTCACCGCCGATATAGCCGAGCAGGGCGCCGCCGGCCGTCACCAGCAAGGGGAAGCGGGCGAGGAGCCGCAGCAGCAGCGTGCTGCCGAAGATGATCAGCGGCATGCTGATGAGAAGGCCGATCGAGAGCAGCACGACGTCGCCGCGCGCCGCGCCGGCGATCGCGATCACGTTGTCCAGGCTCATGACCGCGTCGGCGACGACGATCGTCCGCACCGCCGTGAGCAGGCTGGTGCTGCTCCGCACCTTCTTCCCCTTGCCGGCGATGGCGCCGGCGGCGTCCAAGCCGGCATGGTCGGCCTCATCGTCCGGCAGCAGCATCTGCACGGCGATCCACAGCAGCAGCAGGCCGCCCGCGATCTTCAGGAACGGCACCAACATCAGGTGCACGATGAAAACCGCGAACACGATCCGCAGGATCACCGCCGGCCCGGTCCCGAGCACGATGCCCAGCTTCTGCTGACGCGGCGGCAGCGAGCGGCAGGCGAGCGCGATCACGACGGCGTTGTCGCCGCTCAGCAGGATGTTGATCCAGGCGATCTGGAACAGCGCGAACCAGAATTGCGGATCGGTCAGCATCGGTCGGCGTGACCCCGGGAACCGGACGGAAAGGGTGACGAGTGGGCGGCTTTACCCCCGTATGCAGCGGTAGACAACCATCGAGACTCCGCAACGCGTTACGCTGCGCGTATATAGACGCCTCTAAAGGCCCGGAATGGCCCGGCGGTGCGGCCCGGAACGCCGGTGCGGTTTTTCGTATTGCTCAGGTATCTGGTATATCACATACTATGTGCCAGAGCCGCGAGCGCGTGACCAACCTTTCATTGGAAAGCAGCGGATGGCGGAAACCACGCAGGATTCGATCTCGCTCGCGGTGCGCCCGATCGAGACGGGGGCCAGCTTCCGGACGCTGGCCTATGCGCGTCTGAAGGAGGCGATCGCGGCGGCGGACATCTATGGACGGCCGGACGAGATCCGGCTCGACGAGCGGCAACTCGCGGCGGCGCTCGGCGTCAGCCGCACGCCGATCCGCGAGGCGATGACGCTGCTGGAGCAGGAGGGCTTCTTGCGCACGCTGCCGCGCCGCGGCGTCTTCATCGTGCGCAAGACCAAGCGCGAGATCGTCGAGATGATCCAGGTCTGGGCGGCGCTGGAAAGCATGGCCGCCCGGCTCGCCTGCGCGCACGCCTCGGACGCCGAGATCGCACGGCTGCGCCGGATGATGGAGGACGCGGTCGACGACGACCCGGTCGATCACATGGACGAATACTCGGACGCCAACATCGCTTTCCATCAGTCGATCATCAGGATGAGCGGTTCCGATCTGATCGCCGGGATGACCGAGAACCTGTTCATCCACGTCCGGGCGATCCGCCGCGCGACGATCTCGCAGAGCAATCGGCTGGAGCGCTCGATCCACGATCACATGGCGATCGTCGAGGCGCTGGAGAAGCGCGACGCGGGGACGGCGGAGCGTCTCGTCCGCGAGCATACGCTGGGCCTTGCGGCGCACGTCGAGAGGTACGGCATCGACCCTGGGGACGAGCGCCGGGAGAAGCAGGCGGCGGCGCGGCTGTCGTGACCGCGCCGCAGCACTAATTCGAGTAGCGCCGAGCCGGATCGATCACGCGTCGCATCCGGCCCGGCAGAGGATGATAACGGGAGGACGAAGACGATGACGAAGACGGCAGCGGCGACATCGGCCGGCATGGCTGCGGCGACCGCGGACATCCCTGTCGACCGCGTGAGCACGACAACCGCGGACGACACGCTGAAGCAGAAGAGCAGGGACGCCGGCGTCGTCTCCGGCGGCCATCTCGTCGCCAAGGCGCTGAAGAACGAGGGCGTCGACACGATCTTCACGCTGTGCGGCGGCCACATCATCGACATCTATGACGGCTGCCTCGACGAGGGCATCCGCATCATCGACGTGCGCCACGAGCAGGTCGCCGCCCACGCCGCCGACGGCTATGCCCGGCAGACCGGCAAGCTCGGCTGCGTCGTCACCACCGCCGGCCCCGGCTGCACCAACGCGGTGACCGGCGTCGCCACCGCCTTCCGCTCCGAGAGCCCGATCATCCATATCGGCGGCCAGGGAGCCCTCAGCCAGCACAAGATGGGCTCGCTGCAGGACCTGCCGCATGTCGACATGATGTCGGCGATCACCAAGTTCGCGGCGACGGTGCCGGCGACCGAGCGCATCGCCGACATGGTCGCGATGGCGGCGCGCGAGTGCTTCTCCGGCGCGCCCGGCCCCTCCTATCTCGAAATCCCCCGCGACGTGCTCGACCGCGAGATCGACGTCGCCAAGGCGGTGATCCCGAAGCCCGGCCATTACCGCGCCTCGACCAAGTCGGTGGGCGACCCCGCGGACATCGAGAAGCTCGCCGACATCCTCGTCAATGCCGAGCGGCCGGCGATCCTGCTCGGGCAGCAGGTCTGGACGGCGCGCGGCCACAAGGAGGCGATCGCGCTGCTGCGCGGCCTCGACATCCCCGGCTACTTCAACGGCGCGAGCCGCGGCCTGCTGCCGCCGGGCGATCCGCACCATTTCGACCGCACGCGCTCGCTCGCGTTCGGCAAGGCCGACGTCATCGTCATCGTCGGCACGCCGTTCGACTTCCGCATGGGCTACGGCCGGCGGATCAACGTGCCGACGCTGGTGCAGATCGATATGGACTACCGCACCGTCGGCAAGAACCGCGACATCTCGTTCGGCCTCGTCGGCGATCCGGGCGCGATCCTCGGCGCCGTGCTCCAGGCCGCGTCGGGCCGGCTCAAGAACGACAAGCGCCAGGCGCGGAAGGAGTGGATGAGGCAGCTCTCCGACGCCGAGGAGACGGCGACGGCCAAGCTGATGCCGCTCTTCAAGTCGGACCAGAAGCCGATCCATCCCTATCGCGTCGCCTGGGAGATCAACGAGTTCCTCACCGACGACACGATCTATATCGGCGACGGCGGCGACGTGGTGACGATCTCGGCGCAGGCGGTGCGTCCGCGCCAGCCCGGCCACTGGATGGACCCGGGCGCGCTCGGCAGCCTCGGCGTCGGCACCGGCTTCTCGCTGGCGGCGAAGCTGGCGCATCCCAAGAAGGAGGTGCTCTGCTACTACGGCGACGGTTCCTTCGGCATGACCGCCTTCGACATGGAAACCGCGAACCGCTTCGGCGCGCCCTACCTCGCCGTCATCGGCAACAATTCGGCGATGAACCAGATCCGCTACGGCCAGATGGCGAAGTACGGCGAGCAGCGCGGCAATATCGGCAACAAGCTCGGCGACGTCGAATTCTCGAAGTTCGGCGAAATGCTGGGCGGCTACGGCGAGGAAGTGCGCGATCCGGCGCAGATCGCGCCGGCGCTGAAGCGCGCCCGTGAAGCCATCCAGAAGACCGGGAAGTCGGCGGTGGTCAACATCTGGGTCGATCCCAACGAGTACGCGCCGGGCACCAAGAACCAGACGATGTACAAGTAGGAAGCGGTGCAGGCGGTCGGCCGGGAGATCAGGCGGGCCGCCTTCCGATCGTCGAAATCGGGAATCCGGTGCGCCGAACGACGCGGCTCGTCTGCTGCGGCGAAACTGTCATGCGTACATGCCGTTTTCGCGCGCTATAAGAGGCCGTATAAGAAACCGCCGCGCCTGCCGCGTGATGGCGGCGGTGCGTAGAGCGGCGCCCGAGGGATCAGCAGGAAAGGACCGAAGCGTCCATGAACATCCATGAGTATCAGGCGAAAGGTCTGCTGAAGCGGTACGGCGTGGCGGTGCCGCGCGGCGGCGTCGCCTACACGCCTCAGGAAGCGGCCAAGGTGGCGTCCGAGCTGGGCGGACCGGTGTGGGTGGTGAAGTCGCAGATC
>DASWRT010000497.1:0-29575 GCA_036403035.1 Allostellaceae bacterium
CGGCCGGTTCACCGCGACGCAGTTCTACGCCGACGTCGAGGGCCACCCCGACGACCGGCCGCTGAAGCTCGCGCTCGAAGAACTGCGCTTCTTCTCGCGCGAGGTCCGCATCCTCGGCGTCTATCCCGGCCACCCCTTCCGCCGCGAAGCGACACAGGGACACGGGGACTGATACCGATAAAGATCTGAAACGGGCATCGGTGAGCCCGCCTCATCGGCCGGCCGTCGGCATCAGCCTTCGACCGGGTCGAGCAACTCCCGCCGAACCGGGCGGTCCGATGCGGCCACGGCTTGACGCGCGTCGTACAGATCGACCGCATTCTGAAGGTTGAGCCAGTACTCCGGCGTCGTGCCCAGCACCTCGGCGATGCGGGTCGCCAGTTCGGCCGTTATGGCCGCATGGCCGTTGACGACGTTGCTCATATGCTTGCGCGTCACGCCCACCGCTTCGGCAAAGCGCGCGACCGAAACTCCGCGGGGATCGAGGTAGAGTTCGCGAAGGATCTCGCCGGGGGAAGTCGGCCGTCGGTTCGGTTTAAAGAACATGGCAGGCACTTGTTCCGACATGCGCGGTACTCGTCCGCTCAGTGATAGTCGACGAAATCCACATCGACCGCATGCCCCGACTCATCGAACCGGAACACGAGGCGCCAATTCCCTGTGACCCTCATCGCGTAAAATCCTGCAAGATTTCCGGACAGCGCATGGAAACCGTGCGCGGCGGCGAGGTCTTTAGGGTCAGTGGCGCCGTTCACCGCGTCGAGCAGGATCAGCAGCTTTTTGTGATACGCCTGTCCGACCCGCCGCGAGCGGCCGTCGACGAATAGTTCTTCCAGCCCCTTATGGCGGAACGAGCGGATCGCTATCGCGCTTCCCTTATGGAGGGATTGATCATCTACCGCCGCCAAGCCAGAGGGTTATTTATTGTATCGTCACCGACATGGTGACGCAACCTCTTCGGTGACACCGATTAGATATGCCTTGATGCATTGACGCCCCCGCCGGCCGCGTGACAGCTTCCCGCCGACGAAGGAAAGCCGCACGGGAGGGGCCGCGATGAAGGATGTGGACGCGCCGGACTTCACCTTGGGGGTGATCGGCGCCGGGGCGATGGGGTCGGGGATCGCCCAGGTGGCGCTGGTCGGCAGTATCCGCGTCATCCAGTTCGACGCGAACCGCGAGATGTTGCCGAAGGCACGGGACGGGATCTTCGCGCGGCTCGACCGGCTGGTCGAAAAGGGCGAACTGGCGGCGGACGCCGCGGCAGCCGCGAAGGGACGGCTGACGATCGCCGACGACATCGCCGCATTCGCGCCGTGCGACGCGGTGGTCGAGGCGATCGTCGAGAACATCGACGTGAAGCGCGAGGTGTTCCGGAAGCTCGAAGAGATCGTCGCCGAGGACGCGATCCTCGCCTCGAACACGTCGTCGCTGCCGATCGCCTCGATCGCGCAGGCCTGCCGGCACCGCGGGCGCATCGCCGGGCTGCATTTCTTCAACCCCGTGCCGCTGATGCGGCTGGTCGAGGTGATCGAGGCGGCGGACACCGAGCCGGCAGTCGGGGAGGCGCTGATGCGGCTCGGGCGGCGGCTCGGCCGCACGCCGGTCCGCGTCAAGGACGCGCCGGGATTCCTCGTCAATTTGGGCGGGCGCGCCTACACGACGGAGGCGCTGCACATCCTTCAGGAGGGCGCAGCCACGGTCGACGACGTCGACGCGGTGATGCGCGACTGCTGGGGCTTCCGGATGGGACCGTTCGAGCTGATGGACCTGACCGGGATCGACGTCAACTACCCCGTCAGCCGGATCATCTTCGAGGGCTACTGGTACGACCCGCGGCTGAAGACGACGCCGCTGCACGGCGCGCTGGCGCAGGCGGGGCGGCTGGGACGGAAGACCGGCGCCGGGTTCCATCGCTACGACGCGCAGGGCAAGAAGATCGCGCTGCCCGAACCGCCGGAGAACGGCGCGAAGCCGCCGGCGCAGATCGTCCTGCCGGAGAGCGACGACCGGCTCGTCTCGTTTGCCGTCGCGGCAGGCGTCGGCACATCGGCGCAGGACGACGGGACGAGCCCGGTCGTCGTGGCGCCGCTCGGCGAGGACTGCACCGCCGCCTGCGTGCGGCTCAGCACCGATCCGCGCCGCACCGTCGCCGTCGACCTGACCGGGGACGTGTCGCGCCGCGTCACCATCATGACCGCGCCGGGGGCCGGCGAAGCGGCGCGCGACGCGGTCGCGGCGCTGTTCCGCGCCGCCGGCCGCGCCGTGACGCGGATCGAGGATTGTCCCGGCTTCATCGGTCAGCGCATCGTCGCGGCGGTCGCTAATCTCGGCTGCGAGATGGCGCAGATGCGCCTCGCCAGCCCCGAGGACATCGACACGGCGATGCGCCTCGGCCTCAACTACCCGATGGGACCGCTGGCGATGGCCGACCGGGTCGGCGTCGAAGCGACGTACCGGATCCTGCTGCGGCTCCAGGAGATCACCGGCTCCGACCGCTACCGGCCGAGTCTCTGGCTGCGCCGCCGGGCGCTGCTCAACCTGCCGGCATCGGCGGCCTGACGCCGCCGCCGTCCGGCGCGGCGGCCGACGGCGCGGCCGGCGTGGCGACCGGCTGGAGGAGGACGCTGCCCGCGACGACCGCGAGCACCTGCCCCTCCTCGACGAGATCGCCGCGCATGACGAGCACGCGCCGAACGGTACCGCTCGTTGCCGCGACAAGCGGCACTTCGACCTTCATCGTTTCGACGACGAGCAGGACCTCGCCCTGCGCGACGGCCTGACCGACATGCACCCGGACATCCCATACCGCACCGGCGACCGGCGACCGCACGTCCGTCCGAGGGGGCGTCATGGCGAAGGCCCGTCGCTGACGCCGTCGCCGCGCCGAAGGCCGCCGCCGAGGACGGGAACCGCCTCGGCGGCGCGAAGCTCGCTGACCAATCCCGTGTCGAGCCGCCCGGCGCGGAACCGCTCGGACCCGAGCACCGCGAGCAGCAGCGGCAGGTTCGTCCGCACCCCGGCGACGGCAAAGCCGGCCAGCGCGTCGCGGAGCCGGCCGATCGCATCGGCGCGGTCGGCGCCGTGCACGACCACCTTGGCGAGCAGCGAGTCGTAGTAGGGCGTTAGTTCGCGGCCCTCGGCATAGCCGGTCTCGACCCGCACGCCGGGACCGGACGGCGGACGGAACGTCGTCAGCGTGCCGCAGGACGGGATCAGCGTCTCCGGATCCTCGGCATAGACCCGCGCCTCGATCGCATGCCCGCGGACCGCGACGGAGCGCGGCAGGATCGAACCGAGATCGTCGCCGGCGGCGGAACGGATCTGGGCGGCGACGAGGTCGACCCCGGTGACCGCCTCGGTAACGGCGTGCTCGACCTGGAGGCGGGGGTTCATCTCCAGGAACCGCACCGTCCCGTCCGCGTCGATCAGCGTCTCGACCGTGCCGATATTGTCGTAGCCGAGCCGCGCCAGCGCGCTCGCGATCCGGACCGCCAGCTCGGCAAGCGCCGGCCGGTGGCGATCCTCCGAACCGTCGGACGTCGACGCGGCGGCGGGAGGCGGCGATTCGCCGATGATCTTCTGATGGCGGCGCTGCACCGAGCAGTCGCGCTCGAACAGCGGTCGCACCGCGCCGAACCGGTCGCCGAGGATCTGGAACTCGATGTGGCGCGGACGCGGCAGGAGTTGCTCGAGATACACGTCCCAGTTGCCGAACAGCCGATAGGCGAGCGAACTGGCGCTGGCCACTGCGTCGACCAGATCGCGCTCGCAGCGCGCGACGTGCATGCCGAGCCCGCCGCCGCCGGCTGCCGGCTTCACCATCACCGGAAAACCGATCGAAGCCGCCGCCGCCCGCATCTCGCCGACATCGCCGGACAGCACGCCGCTGCCGCGGACGGTCGGCAGGCCGAGCGCTGCGGCGACCTCCCGCGCACGGACCTTGTGCGCCATCAGTTCGATCCAGCGCGGCGACGGGCCGATGAAGCGCGCGCCGAGATCCTGCACCCGCCAGGCGAAGCCGCTGCTCTCGGCGAGGAAGCCGTAGCCCGGATGCAGGGCGTCGGCACCGGTACGCCGGATCGCATCGAGCAGGATTTCGGGATTCAGATAGCTGGCGCGGGCCGGCGCCGGGCCGATCGGAATCGCTGTGTCGGCTTCGGCGAGATACGGCGCGTCGGCGTCGGCGTCCGAGTAGACCGCGACCGAGCGGACGCCGAGCGAGCGCAGCGTCCGGATCACGCGGGCAGCGACCGCGCCGCGATTTGCGACGAGCACCTTCTGGAACATTGAGCGCTCCCTGAGCCTATCTCGGCAGGCTGTCAGCTCCCCGGCCCGGCTTCGGCGCCAGGGACAATTCGCCGGTTCCCCACATCGGCATCTCTCCCGGTACGGATCCTCCGCGGCGAAGGATCCGTACCGGGGCTAGAGCCAATACCGTTGACTTAAAGCGACTGGCGGCCGTGCCTCGCGGGGCGATCCGCTTGAACGGGGCCAACTGGCAAACGATCGCAGGCTTAAGTCAACGGTATTGGGGCTAGAGCACGAACTGCTCGAAACGCCTCAGCATCTCCCGGCCGTTCCGGATGATCTCGCGCTTCTGCGCCTCGGCCTCGCCGGCATCGCCACGCCGCATCGCGGCGACGAGCGCGCGGTGCTGCTGTAGCCCGCGCGGCGCGCGCCCCGGCAAGATCATGATGATGCGCATGACCCGACGCACCTTCTCGTAGATGCTGTCGAGCATCTCGGCCAGCACCGGGTTCCCGGCGGCCTCAATGGTCCGCAGACGCAGTATGTCGATCGCCGCAGCGAACTCGTCGATGTTGCCCTGCTGCAGCTCCTCGACGCGCACTTGGTCGAAACGGTCGACGATATCCTGCCAAGAGGCCGGGTCGCTGCGCTCGGTCGCAAGGCGGGTCACCAGCCCTTCGAGCTGCTCGCGCACCTCGTAGAGGTGAAAGACCATCGCGAGATCGAGCTTCAGCACCACCGCTCCGCGGTTCGGAATGCGCTCGATGAGGCCGCGCTCCTCCAGCGTCAGGAACGCCTCGCGGATGCGCGAGCGCGAGACGCCGAACTCGTGCGCCAACTCCGACTCGCGAAGACGGCTGCCGGGCGGCAACGCATGGCTGCCGATTCGGGTCCGGAGCGCCTCGACGATGGCTGGCGCATCGATGTCGCGGTTCGTGGCGGAGCGGCGGCGCTTCGGACGCTCGCCTCCCGCAATCACCCTTAAGCCTTTGCGTGACGCCATTGATGCCTACGAGTGTGTCGACAATCCAGTCGACAATTAGATTGGGTTATTGGCGGCACCCTTGTCAACATTGTTGCAACCGAGCCCGCCCTATCGGATGGTGTATCCTGCGGGCCCGGCAACCGGAGATGTTCCGGAGATCGGGCGCCGGCCGAGGGGGAAACAGGGGGAAGATGTCGATGGGATTCCGCAATTTGCCGATGCGTACGCTGCTACTGCTGCTGCCGCTCCTGCCGCTCGCAAGCGCGTCCGCGGAGGTCAGCGAGATCAAGATCGCGAAGGGATTTGGCCTCTCATATCTTCAGTTCGTCGTGATGGAGCACGAGAAGCTGATCGAGAAGCATGCGAAGGCGGCCGGGCTCGACGGTCTCACGGCGGATTGGGCGTTCGTCGGCAGCGGCACGGCGGCGAACGAGGCGCTCCTCACCGGCAACCTGCACTTCGTCTCGGGCGGCCCGCCGACCGCGCTGATCCTGTGGGACAAGACCAGGGGCGGGATCAAGATGGTCTCGGCGATGAGCCAGATGCCGGCCTATCTCAACACCCGCAACCCGAACGTCCGCACGCTCCGCGACTTCACCACCGCGGACCGGATCGCGCTCTCCGCGATCAAGACCGCCGTGCAGGCGGTGACGCTCCAGATGGCGGCCGAGCAGGTCTTCGGCGTCGGCCATCACGAGCAGCTCGACGGGCTGACGGTGACCCTGTCGAATCCCGACGGGATGGCGGCGATGCTGTCGGGTACCGAGGTGACCAGCCACTTCACGGCGCCGCCCTACTCGACGCTCGAACTGGAGCGGCCGGGCGTCCATAAGGTGCTGAGTTCCTACGACGTGCTCGGCGGCCCGTCGACTTACATCGTGACGTGGTCGTCTGCGCGATTCCGCGAGGAGAACCCGAAGGCGTTCAAGGCGTTCGTCGACGCGTTCAGCGAGGCGACCGACATCATCAACCAGGACAAGCGGCACGCCGCGGAGATCTATCGCGCCGGCTCGCAGACGAACGAGACGTTCGAAGACATCATGAAGCTGCTCGACGATCCCGAGATCGTGTTCGCGATGGCGCCGAAGAACCTGATGAAGTACGCCGACTTCCTCCATCGCACCGGCGTGATCAAGCAGCAGCCGGCCTCGTGGAAGGACTTCTTCTTCCCGGAAATCCAAGACCGCCAGGGAAGCTAGGGGTTCGTCAAGAAACAAGCTTGTTCATCGCAGAGGACGCTGAGATACCCGGAGGTTATGCTTCTCATGCGCCGCCTCAGGCGCATGGCCGATTGCTCTACGAGCCTCCGCGTCCCTCAGCGCTCTCTGCAGTAAAGGACTTCTATTTCTTTTTAGCCCTTTTCTATTTCTTTTTTGGGAGCCGGCCTCGCACAGGCGGTACCGTCCGACGTCGAGATGCAGATGATCGCGGTGGGCGCGGTTGGAGGCCGGCGTCAGGACGACGCTGAAGCGACGGCAGGCGTCGCGGGCGACGGCGTGCAGGAAGTCGCGCGCCGGCCCGCGGCCCCGCCAATCCCGCTCGACGCTGACGACGCGGCCATCGGCGAGATGGAAACCGGCGATGTCGATCGCGTCGCCCAAAGCGTGCTCGCTCCAGCGGCTCGTCACGCCGGTCCGCCCGCGGCATTCGTACGCGCCGAGATGATCGACGCGGACGACCAGCTCACCGAAATGGCGGAGGGCCGCCGGCTGCACGATCTCGCGCTCGAAATCGACAAGCGCGAGAGCGAGCGCGCAACTGGTCAGTGCGGGCCGGTTCCACGCGATCGGCGCCCGGTCGATCAGCACCGGATCGCGGATCGTGCAGGCTGCACCGTTCGCAGGCTCGACGGCGACCGGTCGATAGACGGCTTCGGTGACGGCGGCGAGCCGCGCGAGACATTGCGGTCCGGCATTGCTGGACGGGAGCGGCGCGCGCGGAACGCAACCGGCTGCCGCCGGGATCACGAGCAGGAGCACGAAGAGGAGCCGCAGCGCCGGGCGGCGGCGACCCCCTGCAATGTGCGGCGGCTTCATCCGTCGACACTGCACCTGCTGCGTGCGTCAGGATCCTCCGCCGATGCCGGCGCGGCTCAGCTCGGCTCGATCGGGTGGCGGGCGCGGCGGCCGGCCGGCCGGCCGAGGATCTGCTCGGCTTCGACGCGGGCGGCGATGCGGCGCAGCGCGTCGCGCTTCAGCTCGATTACCACCGGCTTGGCATGGCGGCGGGCCGAGCCGGGCGCCGAACTGTGCGGCAGCAGCGTCTCGGTTTCCGGCCGTCCCGGCAGCGAGAGCGTGATCAGGCGCGCCCGTCCCTGCCCGTCCTCGGCGATCGATGCCTCGATCTCCTGTCCCTTGAACAGCCGCGGAATGCCGGCGCGATCGAGCGCGTCGGCGTCGACCGCAATCTCGTCGCCATAGCCGGGCAGCCGCAGCGCTCCGCTCTTCGTCCGGGCATCGAACCACTTGACGACGCCGCGCAGCGCCGCCTTCGGCGCACGCAGTACGTTGTCCGAAGGGGCGGCGGCGGCGGTCGTATCGGCGGCGCTCCGCCACCCGCCTTCGGACGCGGCGACCTCGGCGCGGCGCATCAGGCGCGGCGCGAGGACCGGAGCCGCCCGCGCCGGCTCGGCGGCGGGCGCGAACGGCAGGATTTCCTTGCGAGGACGGCCGCGGCGACGTTTCGGCGTCAGCGCTTCAGCCGCTTCCGCCGCGATCTCGGCCAGCGACGTATTATCAAATGCGTCAACCGTGTACGACTCGTCAACCACCGCAGGAACGGCCGCTGCGGCGGGCGCCTGAAGCATTTCAAGGCCACGCTGCACGGCCTCGACCACCTGGGGTATCTCGCTGATCGGGGTCGCGCGATGCGCGAGGATCTTGGCGATAAACCGAGCGATCTCCGGCGACGGAGAAGATGATTTCATGGATGTTTTTTCCAACCAGATGTTGCGGCGCTCTGCGCGTCCCGGTCGTTCCGTATAAGATTTCTGGCGACCGTGCGGCGCACTGCTAGTCGTTGCCAGGGTCGTTTGCACGTGGAAACGCTATCACGCGCGATAAATTCCCTCTAGGAACGCAGGAGTGGCGGCAAAAAGTCTCCCACCTTGCACCTTCGCGACGTCATCCGCCTCCCATTCAATCGCCAGGCCAACCAATTCGCCCGGCAGGATACAAAAAGGCGGATGCCGGACTTCCCGGGTCGGCCTAATATACGTACCTGCCAAGAGTAATTCGAGAGGCGGAATTGCGGAAGCTGTTATTAAGTATAAGCATAATTCTTATATTTTTACTCATTGCGGCGCTCGCCGCGCCGTTCGTCATTCCCACGTCGACCTACGAGAGCCGGCTGATCGACGCGGTTCACCGCGCCACCGGACGCGAACTGTCGATCAAGGGCGGCGTCAGTTTGTCGCTGTTTCCGCATCTCGAACTGCGCGCCCGCGACGCCGCGCTTGCCAATGCGCCGGACGGCAAGGCGCCGGCTCTCGCCACCATCGACGATTTGCGCGTGCGGCTTGCCGTCCTGCCCCTCCTTTCAGGCACGGTCGCGATCGACGAGTTCGTGCTCGTCAATCCCGCGATCCACCTCGAAATCGACCGCAACGGCCGCCCGAATTGGCAGTTCGCCGGGCCGGCGGACGCCGCGGCGCCGGCCCACCGGGGAGCGGGTAGCGGCGCCGCGACGCCGGACACCGGCCGCGGAGCGCCGCCGGAAACCGGCGGCGGAGCGCCCGTGCGCGATCTCCGCTTCGGCGACATCAGGCTGACCGGCGGGACGGTGACCTTCGACGATGCCCGCACCGGCCGCACGCAACGCGTCGAGAAGCTCGACCTGACCGTGTCGCTGCCCACTCTGGACGCGGCGCTGCACATCGCCGGAAGCGCCGCCTGGAACGGCCGCACGATCCGCGTCGACCTCGACGCGGACGAACCGCGCAAGCTCGCCGGCGGCGAGGAAAGCCCGGTCGGGCTGCGCGCCGCCGCCAGCGATGTCCTCGACCTGTCGTTCAAGGGCACGGCCCGGCTCGGCGCCGCGCTCGGCATCGACGGCGACATCAACCTGTCGTCACCATCGCTGCGCGATTTGGTAGCCTGGACCGGCGCCGCCGGCCCGCTCCCGGCCGGAAACGGCTTCGGTCCGCTCTCGATCGCCGGCCACCTCGGCTATGACGGGACGCGGGCGGCGTTCCACGAAGCCCGGATCGCGCTCGACGCGATCAAGGCGAGCGGCGAGTTGGCGGTCGCGACGGGCGGCCCGCGGCCTGCGCTAAGCGGCCGGCTCGCCGTCGAGCGGCTCGACCTCAATCCCTACCTTCCGCCGCAGGAGAAGCAGCCGGCGACCACCGGGAAGGCCGGAGCGGCGGCAACGGCGCCGTCGTCGCCTCAGTCCCCGGCGCAGCCGCCCGTGCAGCCGCCGGCCGGCAGCGGAGCCGCGCCGCCGGCCGAGGGCTGGAGCGACGCGCCGCTCGACCTTTCCGGGCTCCGCGCCGCCGATGCGGATCTCGCGCTTTCGGCGGACTCGATCGCCGTCCGCCGCCTGGAGATCGGCAAGAGCCAGCTGTCGCTGACCCTGCACGACGGCCAGTTCGCCGCCGATCTCGCCGAACTTGCGCTGTATGACGGCCGCAGCCGCGGCCGCCTGACGCTCGACGGCCGGCAGGATGGCGGAAACGCGCCGTCGCTGACCGCCGACATCGACCTCGCCGGGGTACAGATCGAACCGCTGCTGCACGCGGTCGCCGACTTCGACCGGCTGCGCGGGGCGGCGTCGCTGAAGGTCTCGACCGCGACGCGCGGACAGAGCGAGCGGCAGATGGTCGAGCATCTCGACGGCACGGGATCGGCGGCGATCGGCGAGGGCGCGCTGAAGGGAATCGATCTCGGCGCCCTGGCGCGGGACGTGACCGCCGTGCTCGGCCGCGGCGGCGGAGGTGCCGGACAAGGCGGGCAGACGGAGTTCTCGTCGCTCACCGCGAGTTGGACGATTGCGGACGGCGTGCTGCACAACCAGGATCTGCTGCTCAAGGCGCCGCTGCTGGAGGCAACCGGCGCCGGGACGGTCGAACTGCCGCCGCGGACGCTGCACTACCGGCTGGAGCCGCATGTCGCGGCAGGGAGAGCGGGCGGAATCGCCGTTCCGATCCTGGTACAGGGACCGTGGAACAATCTTGGCTTCGCACCGGATGTCGGCGCGCTGGCGCGGCAGCCGGCGATCGAGAAGCTCCTGGGAAAGGGAAGCGGCAGTCAAGGAGACGCCGCCGCCCCGGCGGACGCGCAACAGAAGCCGCTCGAAGATCTCCTCAAGGGATTGCTTCGCGGCAAGCGCTAGTCCGCCTTTCTCACCAGGGGGCGCACTGCCCCTTACGAGAAATCCGGACTAGAATTGTCCGGTGGGAACATCCCCGACAAGTTGGTAACGCGGCGGTCAGGTCAGATCGTGCCTGTCGGCCTCACGGCGGCACAAGGCGGCGAGCCGCGCCACCTCGACGACGCGCCGGTACGGCCATTCCGGCGCCACGGGGGCGCCGGCATTCAGATCGGCGGCCAACTCGTCGTCGAGCGCCGACGCCAGCGCGCTGATCTCCGGGAATCCGAACGTGCCGCCGGCCCCGGCAAGCCCATGAACGACTTGCATCAAACGCCGTGCCGCGCTCATGCGCGCTGCCGCATCGAGCGCGTCGCGCGAGGCGTCGAAGAGCGCATCGATCTCGTCCGCCTCCTTTGCAAGGCGCGCGCGGAAGTCCGCCCGCAACCCTTCCAGCTCTGCCGTGACCTCTTCGTTCGACATCGGGCCTCCTGGCTCGCAGAGATCGAGCTTGAGGTGTCCTTTTAACATTTACTACACCGGAAAGTATACACTCTTCCCTTTCAACGGAGAGCCTGGGGATCAAGCGCCGGTTGACCGGCCCGCACGGGCCCGCCACGCTACCGCGGATTCCAACGGCAAACCGGGGCGAAGCGGAACGATGGGAGGCGAGACGAGCGACGGCGGTCGCGGATGCGCGGCGGCCGCGGCAGCGGGACACGAGCCTGCGACGGCGCCCGTCCGCTCCTTCGACTCGCTCTCCGTCGGCGACCGGTTCGCCTTGGGCACGTTCACCGTGTCGCGCGAGTCGATCGTCGATTTCGCACGCCGCTTCGACCCGCAGCCCTTTCATCTCGACGAGGCGGCGGCGCTTGCCTCGATGTTCGGCGGGCTCGTCGCGAGCGGCCTTCACACGCTTTCCGAGACGTTCGCCGTCGCGGTCCGCAGCGGGATCTGGAGCGAGGCCAACCTCGCCGGCGCCGGGCTGGACGAATTGCGCTGGCCGCGGCCGGTCCGTCCCGGCGACGTTCTGTCGGTCGCGATCGAGGTCGTCGCGCTGACGCCGTCCCGCAGCCGGCCCGACCGCGGCATCGCGCGAATCCGCTACGTCGCGACGAATCAGGAGGGCGAGCCGGCGTTGAGCTTCACGATCGACCACGTGCTGAGGCGCGATGCCGGTGGCGGCGGCGCGTGACCCGGCCGCCATCGCCGCCGCCGCGCCGGTAATCTCTCGCCGAAAAAGAAGCGTCAGGGGGACCGACCGCGTGAATGTGCTTCTGCTGATCGAGCAAGCGCTGAACGGCGTTCAGCTCGGCATCATGCTGTTCCTGATGGCGGCCGGACTGACCCTCGTGTTCGGCATCATGAACTTGATCAACCTGGCGCACGGGTCGCTCTACATGCTCGGCGCCTTTTTCGCGGCGACGCTCCAGCAATGGACCGGCTCGTTCCTGATCGCGCTCGTCCTCGCGATCCCGGCGACGGCACTGGTCGGGCTGGCGATCGAAGTCGTGACCCTGCGGACGCTCTATACGCGCGACCACCTCGATCAGGTGCTCTGCACCTTCGGGCTGATCCTCTTCCTCAACGAGCTGACGCGGATCGTCTGGGGGCCTCTCCCATTGCGCGCGACGCTGCCGGCGGCGCTCGCCGGCACCGTCGAGATCCTGCCCGGCGTCGCCTATCCGTCCTTCCGCCTCGCGATCATCGCGACGGGCCTGCTCGTGGCGCTCTTCCTGTGGCTGCTGATCGCGAAGACGCGGATCGGCATGCTGATCCGCGCCGGGGCCTCGGACCGGATGATGATCGGCGCCCTCGGCGTCGACATCAAATCGCTCTGCACGCTGGTGTTCGCGCTGGGCGCAGCGCTCGCCGGACTGGCGGGCATGATGGCCGGACCGCTGCTGGCGGTGCAGGTGGGGATGGGCGACGGCGTGCTGATCCTGACGCTGGTCGTGATCGTGATCGGCGGCATCGGCTCGATCCGCGGCGCCTTCGTCGCGGCGCTGCTGATCGGGGTCATCGACACGTTCGGCAGGGTGATGCTGCCGCCCGCGCTCGGCCAGATGTGCATCTACGTGCTGATGGCCGGCATCCTGTTCTGGCGGCCGCGCGGCCTGTTCCCCGCCGCCCACCATGGCTGAGCGGTCGCTCGATCCGGCGCGGCGGGCCGCGCCGGCCCACCGCCGCAGCTTCCTGCCGCGGGGCGCGAACACCGCGGCGATCGCGGCGGCGCTGCTCGTCCTGCTGGCGCTCGCGGCCCTGCCGCCGGCGGCGGGGCTGCTCGACGAGCCGTTCCTGATCCGCTTCTTCACCCGCATCATGGTGATGGCGATCGCGGCGATGAGCCTCGACCTGATCCTCGGCTTCGGCGGGATGGTGAGCCTCGGCCATGCCGCCTTCGTCGGGATCGGCGCCTATGCCGTCGGCATCCTGAGCTGGCACGCGACGAACGCCGAGCCCCTGCTCTCCTGGCCGGTCGCGATACAAGGCACGGAGAGCGCGTTCGTGGCGTGGCCGGCGGCGGTGCTGGCAGCAGCGCTGGCGGCGCTCGCGATCGGGCTCGTCTCGCTGCGCACCAGCGGCGTGTTCTTCATCATGATCACGCTCGCCTTCGCGCAGATGCTCTATTTCTTCTTCATCGCACTGCAGAAGTACGGCGGCGAGGACGGGCTGCAGCTCATGGAGCGATCGAGCCTCGGCCCGGTCGATCTCGGCGACCGCGTCACGTTCTACTATGTCGTGCTGGCAGTGCTGGCGTGCTGTCTCGGGTTCGCGGCGCGGCTCGTGCGGTCGCGCTTCGGCATGGTGCTCCGCGGCTGCCGACAGAATGAGCGGCGGCTCCTGGCGATCGGCATCCCGACCACGCGGTACAAGCTCGCCGCGTTCGTGATCGCGGGCGCGATGGGCGGGCTTGCCGGCGTGCTGCTCGTCAACAGCCAGTCCTTCGTCAGCCCGGCGGACATGGCGTGGACGCGCTCGGGCGAGATCCTGGTGATGGTGATCCTCGGCGGCATGGGGACGCTGGTCGGCCCGATCCTCGGCGCCGCCGCGTACCTGCTGCTGGAGCTGGTGATCGGCAGCTACACGACGCATTGGCAGGTGATCTTCGGGCCGGCGCTGATCGCGGTCGTGCTGTTCGCGAAGCGCGGCCTCTACGGGCTGCTCGTTCCGGGCGGCGCGGGACGGAGCGGAGGCGGCGATGGCTGAGCCGGTGCTGGAGACGCAGGATCTCGTCAAGCGGTTCGGCGGCATCACCGCGACCGATCATTTGTCGGTCGCGATCGCGGACGGCGAACTGCACGCGATCATCGGGCCGAACGGCGCCGGCAAGACGACGCTGATCGCGCAGCTTGCCGGCGAGCTGCAACCGACGTCCGGGCGCATCCGCTTCGCCGGCGAGGACGTGACCGGCCTCGGGATGGCGGCGCGGTCGCAGAAAGGACTGGCGCGCTCGTTCCAGATCACCTCGCTGTGCCCCGAGTTCACCGCGCTGGAGAACGTGGCGCTCGCCGTGCAGGCGCACCAGGGCCACAGCTTCCGCTTCTGGCGCCCCGCCGACCGCGACCCGAAACTGGTCGAGCCGGCGCGGGAGATCCTCGACCGGCTCGACCTCGCGGCGCGCGCCGACGTGCCGGCGGGACGACTCGCGCACGGCGAGCAGCGGCAGCTCGACGTCGCGGTGGCGCTCGCGACGAAGCCGCGGCTGCTGCTGCTCGACGAGCCGATGGCCGGCATGGGACGCGAGGAGTCGCAGCGGATGGTGGCGCTGCTGCAAGGGCTGAAGCGCCGCTACACGATCCTGCTGATCGAGCACGACATGGACGCCGTCTTCGCCCTGGCCGACCGCATCAGCGTCCTCGTCTATGGGCGCTGCATTGCGACCGGCACGCCCGCCGAGATCCGCGCCGACCCGCAGGTGCACGAGGCGTATCTCGGTGACGAGGCGGCGGCGTGACGGTAGGGGAAAGAGACAACCTGAATCGGGGATCGGGGGGATGATTGGGGATCGGGGGGATATTGAAAAAGAGAACGCTTTGACGCGAAGGTTTCGCGGAGAACGCGACGGTAAGGCTTCTTGCGCGCCGCAGGCGCGCAGTCATTCCCTTTGCGGCCTTCGCGTGCACTTCGCGCCCATTGCGTTGAAACGTGAGTTTTGTTTTTCCCTGATCCCCCACCATCCCCCCGATCCCCAATCATCCCCCCGATCTCCAATTCACGTTTTCCATTTCCCTTCGACCGCGCGCCGCCAAGAGGCACGGGATGCTTGAGGTCGAGGGGATCGAGACCTGCTACGGCGCGAGTCAGGTGCTGTTCGGGATGGACCTTGCGGTCGGCGCCGGCGAGGTGGCGACGCTGCTCGGCCGCAACGGCATGGGCAAGACGACGACGGTGAAGTCGATCATGGGACTGGTCCCGGTCCGCGCCGGCTCGATCCGGTTCGGCGGCGCGCCGATCCGCGGCCTGCCCTCCTACCGCGTCGCCAAGCTGGGGCTCGGCCTCGTCCCGGAGGGGCGGCACGTCTTCCCGAACCTGACCGTGCGCGAGAACCTGATCGCGACCGCCGCGAACCGGGCGGCGGCGCGCGATCCCTGGACCTTCGCGAAGGTAATCGGCCTGTTCCCGCGCCTGGGCGAGCGGCTCGACAACTGGGGCAACCAGCTCTCGGGCGGCGAGCAGCAGATGCTGGCGATCGGGCGGGCGCTGATGACGAACCCGAAGCTGCTGATCCTCGACGAGGCGACGGAGGGGCTGGCGCCGCTGATCCGCGCCGAGATCTGGCGCTGCCTGGAACAGCTCAAGGCGATGGGTCAGGCGATCCTGGTGATCGACAAGAACCTCGACCACCTGATGCGGATCGCCGACCGCCATTACGTCATCGAGAAAGGCCGCGTCGTGTGGCGGGGCAGTTCGGCGGAGCTGCGCGCCGACGAAGCGGTGCGGCAGCGCTGGCTCGGCGTGTAGCGCCGTCCGGCTGCACGCCGCACTCTCCGCGCCGCGCGTCGCGGCCTGCTCTCCTGCCGTCAGCTTCGGCCGACATCCACCTTGTCGAGCGCCGCCCGCAGGCCCTTCGCGAGTTTCCCGGCGTCGTCGTTCGCCCAGAAATGCATGAAGAAGAGCCGCGGCTGGTCGTCGAGCATGTGGTTGTGCAGCGCCGTGACCTCGATGCCGCCAGCACGCAGCGCCCGCAGCACCGGGTTGACCTCCTGCGCCGTCAGCACGAAGTCGCCGGTGATCGCCGCCTTGCCGCCGCCGGTCGGCTGGAAGTTGATCGCGATCGCCGATCCCATGGCCGGCGGGATATCCATCCCGCCGTCCTGAACCGGCGCCCCGCGCGGCACGCTGACCTGATAGACGCCGCCGACGATACGTCCCTTGTAGCCGAGGACGCCGTCGATCGAGGCCGTGTCGAGATCGGCCGGCGCCGGCGAAGGACCGCCGGCTACGGACGGCGACGGCGGCTGCGAGCTGCCGCTGGCGGCCGTCTCCGTCAGTGGCGTACCGCTCAGGGCGAGCGCGTCATGCAGCACCGTCGCGAGCGCGACCGGCTCGCCCCGGCCGAGCACGTGCATGTACAGCGTCGCGGGCGCGGCGCGCAGCAGGTGGTTGTGCAGTGCGGTGATCTCGATGCCGCTCTCGACGAGCCTCTGCATCACCGGGTTCACCTCCGTCTCGGTCAGCACGAGGTCACCCATCACCATCGCCGTGTCGTTGCCCATCGGCGCAAAGGCGAGCCAGGAGCCGAGCGCCAGCGATGGCTTGATCTCGACGCCGTCCAGCGTGACGTGCAGGTCGCTGCGCGGCAGGCCGACGCGGTAGACGCCGCCCGGCATCTCGGCGCCCGGCCTGCCGAACGCCGCGGCAACCTTGTCCCAGACCGGATCGGCGAGCGCGACCGAGGGCAGAAGTACGAATGCGGCGACGGCGGCACTATGGATGATCGTCTTCATCGGCGTCCTCCTCATGGTTGTTCGTCCGTGCCTCTGGACGGGCCGTTCGGCCGTGGCGGATTGAGCGGCAGCGGCGCGGCCGGTCCGGCTCAGCGGGGCGGATCATCGGATCGCTCCGAGCAGATGGAGGATGATGCCCGCGACCGAGCACGCAGCGAGCGTTCGGATCATCCCGATCTTCGTGCGAAAGATCGCGACGATGGCGGCGAGCGAGAGCGCGAGCGCCCACGGGTCGACGCTGCCGGGCAGCGGCGCCTCGAACGACAGGCCGGCGGGGCCGCGGATCGGCGCGCTCGCCGCGAAGACCGTGTGCAGCGCGAACCAGACCGCGAGGTTCAGGATGACGCCGACGACCGCGGCGGTGATCCCGGCGAGCGCGCCGTTCAGCAGGGCGTTGCCGCGGAGCCGCTCGATCCACGGAGCCCCAAGCCCGATCCAGAGGAAGCAGGGGACGAAGGTGCACCACGTCGCGAGCAGGCCGCCGAGCGCGCCGGCGAGCATCGGCGGCAGCGCGCCGGGCGCGCGGAATGCCGCCATGAAGCCGACGAACTGAACGACCATGATGAGCGGTCCCGGCGTGGTCTCGGCCATCCCGAGACCGTCCAGCATCTCGCCCGGCCGCAGCCAGCCGTAGGTCTCGACCGCCTGCTGCGCCATGTAGGCGAGCACCGCGTAGGCGCCGCCGAAGGTCACGACCGCCATCTTCGAGAAGAAGAGGCCGACGTCGGTGAAGACGTCGCCGGTGCCGAGCGCCGCCGCGAGCGCGGCGACCGGCACGAGCCAGAGCAGGAGCCAGACGGCGGCGACGCGGAGCGCGCGGGCGGCGGTCGGCCGCGCATGCTCGGGCAGTTCCCCGTCGTCGGGCAGCAGCGGCGCCTTCGTCTCGTCGGCAGCCGCGCGACTGCCACCGTGACCGCCGACGCCCGCCCGGAACGACGGCGAGCCGGCGCGGGCGGCGGCGGCGCCGACGAAAGCGGCCGTCAGGATGATCAGCGGGAACGGCACGCGGAAGAAGAAGATCGCGACGAACGCCGCGGCGGCGATCCCGATCATCGCGCGGTTCTTCAGCGCCCGGCCGCCGACGCGATGCACCGCGTGGAGGACGATCGCGAGCACCGCCGCCTTCAGCCCGAAGAACAGGGCGGCGACGGCGGGAACGCTGCCGAACGCCGCGTAGACGACGCTCAGCGCCATGATCGAGACGACGCCCGGCAGCACGAACAGCCCGCCCGCCGCGACGCCGCCCGGCCAGCCATGCATCAGCCAGCCGATATAGGTGGCGAGCTGCTGCGCCTCCGGGCCCGGCAGCAGCATGCAGTAGCTGAGCGCGTGCAGGAACCGGCGCTCGCCGATCCAGCGTCGCTCCTCGACGAGGATGCGGTGCATCACGGCGATCTGACCCGCAGGCCCGCCGAAGCTGAGCGCGGCGACGCGGAGCCAGACACGCATCGCCTCGCCGAACGTGACGCCATGCGGCGGGGCATCGGCCGGATGCATGGAAGCGGCGGCGGCGGCAGCGGCCGAGGCACGCGGCGAGACAGCCATCTCTCTCGAGCCGCTCAACCGGCCGGCTTCCAGTTGTGCGTCTCGTCCTGGCACGACCGGCACCATGCGTAAAGCGCGTCGTAGACTGTCATTCCCTGCTCCAGCATCGCGTGGTCGTCGTCCGGATGGAGCGCCGACAGGCCGAGCGAAAACGCGAGGAGCCCGGCGGATTGCGGGGTGAGTTCGGGCCGTCCGGTGTCGGCGCCGCGCACGATCAGGGCGAGCCGGTCGAGCGCCGGGTCGGCGATGCCGTAGACGCGCAGGAAACCGTCGAAGCTGCAAAGCTCGCCGTCGTGCGAGAACGGCTCGGCGCCGGGGATGTCGTAGGCGGTCGCGCCGGTCTCGGCCGCGACGGCGAACACGCGCTCGGTCGGCACGTAGAGGAACGCGGCCTCGGGGTCGATGAAGCGGCGGATCAGCCACGGGCAGGCGATGCGGTCGACCTTGGGCCGCTCGCGCGTCACCCATCGGCTCGGGCCGGAACCGGGCCTGGAGACCTTACGCCGCGTCGGCAGCTTGCCCTCGACCCAGGCCGCGATGCCGCCGTCGAGATATGACGCGTCGATGCCGGCGGCGCGCAGCGCGGATGCGGCGTCCCGGCTCGCTTCATGGCCGTGGACGCAATAGACCACCACGGGTCGCCCCGCGGGAAGGTCGCAGCGCCAGCGATCGACGTCCTCGGGCGGACGCCGGATCGCGCCGGCGATCATGATGCCGTCGGCATCGAACGCGGACGCACGGCGAACATCGACGACGGTCGGCGCGTATGCCGTGCCGAGCCGCGAATGAAGGGTCTGGGGAACGATAGAAGGAAGGCTTTGTCGATCCATGCGGGCGCACTCCTCGCGTCGCGAGAATTGCGCAGAGCTTGGACGACTACGGCCGTCTTACGGGGGGTCTGCCGTGCCCCCGACCGCAGGAGACTACGACTGCTGCGGGACGTTCGCAAGGACATCCATGCGGGCACGTCGCGGTCGCATCATGTGCTCCCTGAATCGGTCATTCCTATTTGCTACCGACAGCTGGCCCGCATTGATGATCTCGCTCTTTTCGGCGAAAAGAGATGAGGACGCGGGCGACCCTGGCCAGCCCGGTCGAGGGCGTTGGGGCGCCGCGCTTTCAGCCTGGACCGTCGCCGGTCTGCGCGACCACCGCCCGTGGGAGAGCAGCAACAGCGGACAAAGGAGGACGGCATGAAGCTGCGCAGGGGCTGTTGTCTTGCAGCCGTGCTGCTGGTGGCGGCCTTGCCGGCGAAGACATTCGGCCAAGCCGCGCCGGACGCGGCGGACATGCGGCTCGTCGGATGGAACGATCTGCAGGCGCGTAGCGCGTACCAGCCGACGATCCATCGACAGAACGGCCGCTGGATCGCCTATATCGGCCATCACGGCGGCACCAGGGCGGCGCCGAAACCGCTCAATCCGCTGACCGGCCAGCCGGAATTCAACGGCACCTCGATCCTCGACGTCACCGATCCGGCGCATCCGAAATATCTGTTCCACATCCCCGGCGAGGAGGGGCTGGATGAGAGCGGCGGTGCGCAGATGGTGCGCGTGTGCGACGGCCGGACGTTGCCCAAGAGCGATCCGGCGAAGACCTATATGCTGCGCACCTTCGGCAACACGGCACACGAGATCTGGGACGTAACCACGCCGGAGCGGCCGACGCTGTTGACGGTGGTCGCCAAGGATCTCATGGGCACGCATAAGAACTGGTGGGAATGCGACACCGGGATCGCCTATCTCGTTTCCGGCGTGCACGACTGGCGCGTGCATCGGATGTCGCAGATCTTTGATTTGAGCGATCCCGCGCATCCCGTCTTCGTCCGCAATTTCGGGCTGGTCGGCCAGCAGCCCGGCGCGACGGCCGACCCGGTTCCGACCATGCTGCACGGTCCGATCTCGACCGGGCCCAGGGGAAACCGGGTCTATTTCGGATATGGCACGAACAGCGGCGGCATCCTCCAGATCGTCGACCGCGACAAGCTGCTGAACGGTCCGAAGGAACCGACGCCTGAGAACCTGCTGGCGCCGCAGGTCGGCCGGCTCGATCTCTCGCCGCTCGTCGGCGCGCACACCGCCTTTCCGATGCTCGGCGTCGAGATTCCGGAGTTCGCTCATGACGGCGCCGGCCGCGTGCGCGACTTCGTCGTAATCACCGACGAGGCGATCGCGAACGAGTGCCGCGAGGCGCGCCAGATGGTCTGGTTCGTCGACGTCACGGTGGAGGCGAAGCCGTTCCCGGTGGCGAACTACACGGCGCGGGAGGAGGACGGCGATTATTGCAAGCGCGGTGGCCGCTTCGGCACGCATTCCTCGAACGAGAACATGACTCCGATCTATTACAAGCGGCTGATGTTCTTCGCGCATTTCAATGCCGGCGTCCGCGCCGTCGACGTGCGCGACCCGTTCCGCCCGGTCGAGGTCGCTCACTACGTCCCGGCGGTCACCGCGGCGACCGTGCCGCGCTGCGTGACCGACGACGGCGTCGAGCACTGCAAGACGGCGATCCAGACCAACAATGTCGAGGTCGACGACCGGGGCTACATCTACATCGTCGACCGTGCGAATACCGGCCTGCACGTCCTCGAACTCACCGGTGCGGCGCGGAAGATCATGAACCTCCCGGACTGAAATGCGGCGAAAGCCGGCGAGGCTTCCTCCTCAGTGGCATCGGCGCCGTCTAATCGACGACGGCCTCGTAAACGAGCGCGTTGATCGCTTGCCTGTAATGCCACCGGATCGGCCCCGGCGAGTGCGCCATGAAGACGACCGCGAGGTCCTCTTTCGGGTCCGCCCACCAGTTCGTTCCGCTTGCCCCCGGCCAGGAGAAGTCCCCGACCGATCCCATGAGGCGGACGATGCCGGGCGTGCGGCGGACTGCCAGGCCAAGGCCGAATCCATAGTCGGCGCGGGTCGGGTCGGCGTTTCCGATCAGGTTCTTCACATCGGGCCCAAGCTGATCGGCCAGCATGTATTCGACCGTCTTGCGCCCGAGAATCCGCGTTCCGCCGAACGTGCCGTGGTTGAGCAGCATGACGGCGAAGCGCAGATAATCGCTCGCGGTCGAGACCGCGCAGCCGCCGCCGCACTCGAACTTGGTCGGCCGGGTCGCGTCCGGCTCCATCGTCTGCGGCCGGCCGGTGTCGGGATCGGTCGGCAATGCCTTTGCGTAGCGCTCGACCTTGTCGGGAGGAACCACGAATCCAGTGTCGACCATCCCGAGTGGTTGAAAGAGGTGCGCTTGCAGATAGTGCCCGAGCGTCTGTTCGGTGACCGACTCGACGACGAGACCGAGCACATCGAGCCCGAAGCCATAATCCCAGACCGTGCCGGGTTGGTACAGCAAAGGCAGAGAGCCGAGCCGGTCGAGGAATTCGGCTCCGGTCATGCTCATCGCCGCAGCGCCGCTGCCGGACGGGTACATCTTGTGCACGGCGGTCGAGCCGCGTCCGCCGTAGATGAGGCCGGACGTATGCCGCATAAGATCCTGAATCGTGATCGCCCTCGCGGCGGGCACGGTGCCGGTCATGTTCTGCCCGGTTTCGTCGCGCTGTGCGACCTTCATCTCGCCGAACTGCTTCAGGTATTTCGCGACGGGATCGTCGATGAGGAGAGTCCCCTGCTCGTACAGCGTCAGCGCCGCCACGGCAGTCATCGGCTTGGTCATCGACGCGATATTGAAGATCGTGTCCGTCGTCATCGGGACGCCGGATGCCTTGTCCCGATAGCCGAACGCCTCGAAATAGACGAGCTTGCCCTTGCGCGCGATGGCGAGCACGGCGCCGGGGATCCGGCCCCGCTCGACGTCGCTATTCAGCACGCCGGCGATCCTCGCCAGACGGTCGGACGACATGCCGACATCTTCCGGAGCGGCGCGCGGCAGCGGCGGCGCGGCCGTGTTCATGACCGGCGCACCAGCCGCTGCCGCCTTTGACAGCGGCGTCTGCACTGGCGGCTGTTGAGCGCAGACCGTGAATGAGATGATGCTCGCGAATAGAAAGGCGGCAAGGCCATACCCAATTCTGCTGGTCACCAAGCGTCTCCCCAAAAATGATGACGCGGCGCGCCTTGATTAAATGAGCCGTTGGTCAGGATAGTCCCGCCACGCGAAGCCGGACAGGCGATTCGGGTTCTTACGGTTCACCGGAACGGCTCCCGGCCGGCGAGCACGGATCAATCAGTTCCTTCCCCGGCATCCCGAATCGCCGCCCAGACGCGCAGCGGCGACGCCGGCATGTCCAGGTGCCTCACCCCCGCCGGGCGCAGCGCGTCCAGCACGGCGTTCATGGCGGCGGGCAGCGCGCCCGTGGTTCCGGCCTCGCCCGCGCCTTTCACGCCCAGCGGATTGTTCGGCGACGGCACGCAAAGGTTGCGCACGACCACGTCCCGCAGAAGGTCCGCTCGCGGCATCACGTAATCCATGAAGCTGCCCGATAAGAGCTGACCGCTGCCCTGGTCATAGTGGCCGACCTCGCCGAAGACCTGACCGAGCCCTTGCATCATGCCGCCCAGTATCTGGCCTTCGAGCAGCGTCGGGTTCAGCACGACGCCGCAATCGTCCACCGCCACGTAGCGCAGCAGTTCGGTCACGCCCGTCTCCGGGTCTATCTCGACCTCGGCGACATGGGCGCCCGACGGAAAGGCCCGGCTCGCCGGCAGTTCTCCCCGCGTATCGAGCGGATGCGGAACCGTCCCCGCATGCCGTTCGGCCAGTTTCAGGAGCCCGATCGCCCGGTCGGTGCCCTTGATCCGGTACAGGCCGGCCGTGAATTCGATGTCCTCCTCGGCCGCTTCCAGCGCGTCGGCGGCGAGCGCGCGGCCCTTGCGCACGACCTCGCGCGCCGTCACCAGCGCCGCCGCGCCGTGCGACAGCATGGAGCGGGATGCGAAGGCGCCGCCGCCGAAGAGCGCCGGCCCGTCCGGATCGCCGGTGCGCAGCACGATCCGTTCCGGCGCGATCCCGAAGCAGCGCGCGACGATCTCCGGCATCACCGTCTCGTGCCCCTGGCCGGACGGGCCGATGACGCTGTGGATCACGACCTCCGCGCCGCCGTCGCCGGATGCGCCTGCTTGGGTAAAAGCGATCGCGACCTCGTCACGCGGCGCCACGCCACCCGACGGCTCGACGAACAGCGAGCAGCCGATGCCGCGAAGCCGACCACGTGCGGCCACCTCCGCCCGCCGCGCCTCGAAGCCGGCCCAATCGGCGGCTTCCGTCGCGGCTTGCAGCAGCGCGGCGTAGTCGCCGCTGTCATATTCCGACGCGCCGGGGCCCGTCGGCAGGCGATAGGGGAAGGCCTCGCGCGGGATCAGGTTGCGCCGCCGAAGTTCCAGCCGGTCGACGCCGGTCCGGCGCGCCGCCTCGTCGACGAGCCGCTCGACCATGTAGGCCATGTCGGGGCGGCCGGCGCCGCGGTACGCGGTGATCGGCACAGTATTGGTCACCGCCAGCTTGTGGCGGCCGTAAACCGCGGGGATACGGTAGCATCCGACGCACATCATCGCCGGGTTCAGCGTGTTGATCAGCGGCCCGGTGGCGACGGGATAGGCGCCCTGATCGCAGAGCCAGGCATGGCGGATCGCCAGGAAACGCCCCTCGGCGTCGAGCGCCAGCTCGCCGGTCATGACGAGCCCGCGCCCGTGATAGTCGCTGAGGAAGGTCTCGCTGCGGCTCGCCACCCATTTCACCGGGCGTCCGACGCGCCGCGCCGCCAGCGCCAGCGCCGCGTGCTCCGGATAGGCCGGGCCGCGGATGCCGAACGCGCCGCCCACGTCCTGCGCCCGGATGCGGATGCGGTCCGGCGGCAGGCCGGTCTGCGCCGCCAAGCTGTCGCGGAACGCGACCATGCCCTGCGTCGCCGTCCAGAGGTCGAGGAATTCGCCGTTCCAGGCCGCCAGCGCCGCCTTCGGCTCCATCGGGTTGCCGACTACCCGCGCGCTCTCCAGCGTAAGGGACACGACATGCGCCGCCGCGGCGAAGGCGGCATCGGTCGCGGCGGCGTCGCCGTACTCGTAATCGAAGCAGAGATTGCCGGGAATGCCGTCATGCACTTGCGGCGCGCCGGGCGCGAGCGCGGCCGCGGCGTCGGCGACCGCGGGGAGGATGCGGTAGTCGATCTCCAGCAGTTCCGCCGCGTCCTGAGCCGCCGCCTCGGTCTCGGCGACCACCAGCGCCACCGGATCGCCGGCATAGCGCGCCCGCCCGTGCGCCAGCGCCGGACGAGGCGGCGCCTTCACCGCCTCGCCGCCGCGTCCCTTGACGGGCATGACGACGTGGCTCCGGTCGAAGCCGGCGGCGACGGCGTCCTCGCCAGTCAGCACCGCGACGACGCCCGGCAGCGCCAGCGCGGCTTCGGCGTTCACGCCGGCGATGTCGGCGTGCGCGTGCTCGCTGCGGCGGAAGGCGGCGTGGAGCTGTCCGGGCAGGTTCCAGTCCGCCGTGAAGCGGCCGGTCCCGGTCACTAGGCGGCCGTCCTCGCGGCGTCCGGCAAAAGAATGCGTCATCAAGCCGATCCTTGCGGGGGTGGTTCAGCGGGCGGAATCCGGCTCAGCCGCGGAAGCGCCGTCGGAACTGGCCGGTTAGGTGCCGAGCGTGGCGGGCGCCGCGGCCGGCTCGGTCGGCGCGGCCTCGGCCGCGACTTCCTCCAGACGGCGGCGGCTCGGTTCGACGCCGAGGGCCAGCACGGTGACGCTCATCACCAGCATCAAGCCGACCATCAGCGCCAGCACGCCGCCGACGCCGTAGGTGGTGAAGAGCGGGACCACGAGGAAGGGCGTCAGGATCGTCGCGCCGCGTCCGAAGGTGTTGCAGATGCCGGACGCGCGCAGGCGCACCTCGGTCGGGAACAACTCAGGGATGTAGACGCCGAACAGGACCGCGACCATCACGTAGATCGGCACCGTCAGCGCCAGCCCGACGACCGGCAACAGCACGGGATCGTGCACGAAGGGGTAGATGCAGCCGAACGCGATCGAGAGCGCGCAGGAGCCGACGATAGTCGGCCGCCGGCCCCAGCGGTCGACCGTCAGCGCCCCGATCAGCGAGCCCACGGGCGCGCCGAGCGCCATCACCAGCGTATAGCCGAATGACGTCGCGACCGAGAGGCCCTGGCGCGCGAAGAAGGTCGGCAGCCATGTGATGAAGCCGTAGATCAGCGTGTTGATGACGATCAGGCAGACGCAGCCGACGATCATGCGGCTGAGCAGCGGCGGCGCGAACAGCGTCGCCAGGGAACGCGACGGCGCGAGCGACGGGGGCAGCGGCGGCGGCAGCGGGCGGCCGCCGGACGCCTCCCGCTCGATGGTCGCCATCAGCGCCTCCGCCTCGTCGTAGCGGCCGACGCTCTCCAGCCAGCGCGGGCTCTCCGGCAGGCGCTTGCGCAGCCGCCAGACCAGCAGCGCGCCGACGCCGCCGAGGACGAACATCACGCGCCAGCCGAACAGCGGGATGAGCAGCCAGCCGAGCAGGGCCGAGATCGGCAGCCCGGTAACCACGAAGACGGCGACGATCCCGAGCCAGCGGCCGCGCGTGGCCGGCGGCACGAACTCCGTCATCGTCGAGTAGCCGACCACGTTCTCCGCGCCCAGGCCGAAGCCCATGACGAAGCGCAGCGCGATCAGCGTTTCCATGTTCGGCACAAAGGCTGCGAGGAGCGCCGAGAGACCGAAGATCGCGAGGTTGGCCTGATAGGTGAAGCGCCGTCCGTACCTGTCGCCGAGGAAGCCGGTCAGGATCGAGCCCAGCATCATCCCGACGAAGGTCGCGGAGACGAAGGCCGCGTTCTGGCCGATCGTCGAGAAGCCGCTGCGCAACGTCGCGCCGAGGACCGTGGCCGCGATGTAGATGTCGAAGCCGTCGAAGAACATGCCGACGCCGATCAGCCACAGCACGCGCCGGTGAAAGCCGGAAACCGGCAGCCTGTCGAGCCGCGCCCCGGCATTCACGGCGGCCGGGCGCGCAAGAGCATCCTGCATGGCGTCGTCCTCTCCCTCGATTGAGCGCGGCCGGTTCGATCCGGCCTTATCTTCGATCCGGCGTTATCGATGTCAGGCGACCACGGCGTGACGGCGCAGCGCGGTCAGGATACGGTCCTCGGCCTCGTCCAGATGCCGGCGCAGCAGGCGCGCGGCCAGACGGCCGTCGCGGGCGCGCAGGGCATCGACGATCGCGCCGTGCTCGGCGACCAGGCGTTCGGGATCCCGCCCCTTGAGGTTCGCCAGGCTGATGCGCACCAGCCGGTCGGCCTGTTCGATCAGGTCGCGCGCCGCCTCGGCCATCCGGCGGTTGCCGCCGGCTTCCGCGACCGCCGCGTGGAAGGCGCGGTTGTAGGCGATGAAATCTTCGGCGCTCCCCTCGAACCGCCGGAACGGCTCCAGCCCGGCGAGCTGAGAGTCGGTCGCTACGCGTGCGGCGTCGGCGGCGCAAGCCGGTTCGAGCACGCCGCGAAAGCGCAGAAGGGCCTCGGCGTCGCCGAGGGAAACCGGCGCGACGCGGTAGCCCTGGCGAGGCTGAACGGCGATCAGCCGCTCGCGGCTCAGCCGCGCCAGCGCCTCGCGCACCGGCGAACGGCTGACGGCATACCGCTCCGCAAGCTCCTGCTCGTGCAGTTCGTCGCCGGGCGTCAGATGGCAGGCCAGGATGTCGGCCCGCAATGCCGCATAGACGTTGTCGCGCAGGAGCGACGGTGATGGGAGTCTGACATTCATTTATGAGAAGAGTGCCGCCTTCTGATGTTTCACGTCAATGTTAAATGATTGATTGTACGTCTGTGAATGTTGGAAGATGGCGCTTAAGGAAATGCATCTTACGGATGTTTGGTCGCGTGATATGCGCGAGCGGCGATGATAGGGAGAGAACGCGATGATCGAGCGTCGACTGGCCGGCGGGCGCGTGCTGGCGCGGATCACGGGGGGCGGCCCGCGCATCTGGCTGTTCCACTCGCTGCTCGCGGACGCCGGGAGCTGCCTGCCGCTCGCCCGCTTGCTTGAGCGGCGGTTCGAAGTCGTCGTGCCGGATCTGCCGGGATTCGGCGGCTCGGAGGCCGCTGGTTCCCATCTTGCGGCGATCGTCGACCGGATGGCGGAGGCGGTGAGAGAGCATGGCGCGCCCGCCGCCGTGCTCGGCAACGGCTACGGCAGCTTCATCGCCCTGACTCTGGCGCTTCGGCATCCCGGTCTCTTGGAGCGTTTGGTTCTGATCGGCACCGGCGCCGCCTTTTCGGAGCCGGGCCGGGCGGCTTTCCGCGGCATGGCCGAGCGGGCGCGCAGCGGCGGCGGGCTGGAGTCGTTGGCGGAGACGGCGATGCGCCGGCTGTTCTCGCCGGAGTTCCAGGAGGCGCAACCGCAGCTCACGGCCGAACGGCGGAGCCGTTTCCTCGCCACCGATCCGCAGGTGTTCACGGCGGCATGCGACGCCCTCGCCGGCTTGGATCTGCGCGCCGACGTTCCGAATCTGACCTTACCGGTGCTGATCCTCGTCGGCGCCCAGGACGAGGCGACGCCTCCGCCCATGGCGCGCGAGCTTGCGGGCTTGCTGACGAATGCGCGGCTGCGCGAGCTGCCCGGGCTCGCTCATGTCCCTCAGCTTCAGGACCCGTCGACTTGTGCGGCGGCCGTCATCGATTTCCTCGGCCGCTGAGCGCACGCGTTCCCGGCAGCTGCCGGGAAGAGAGGAAATAGGAAACTGAATTGGGGATCGGGGGGATGGTTGGGGGTTAGGGGGATATTGAAAAAAGATGACTCACACTTCAACGCGAAGGGCGCAAAGAACACGCGAAGGCCGCAATGGGACGACTGCGCGCCCGCGGTGCGCAAATAGATTTACCTTTGCGTTCTTTGCGAAACCTTTGCGCCCTTGGCGTCAAAGCGCTTTCTTTTTCAATATCGCCCTAATCCCCAACCATCCCCCGATCCCCGATTCAGGTTTATTCTTTTAAACTTTCCCACACCGGCGTCGCTCCGCAGTCGTGACCGGCACGACCGCGGAGTGGACGCACTCGTAACGGCACGCGGCGCGACCGCTACTGCGCGGTCGCCATGCTCGATCCGCTTGGAGCGGGCGCGATCGACCCGAACAGGCCGTCCTGCTCGTCGTTCGGTCCGGCCGTGAAGTAGAGCGTGTCAGGACTGGACTTGGCGGCGCCGCCGAACGCCAGCGACCAAAGGCCGTCGATCGTGAGCAGCATCCCATCCGCCCCCTTGAGCTGATCGAGTTGGGTGCCGTCCTGACTGAATGCGGTGATCCGGCCATCGCCGAAATTGCCGATCAGGATGTCGCCGCCGAACGGGCCGAACTCGAACGGCGCCCGCGCGATCCCCCACGGGGAGTTCAAGTCGCCCTTCGACGCGAACCGGCGGATCAGGTGTCCGTCGGTATCGAAAATGTCGACGAAGCCGTTGCCCGGTCCCGCGACGTCGTCGTGCTTCTCGCCGTTCTGCAAGGCATAGGTCACGACGAGGTCGCCATCGATATTCCGGATTCCGAACGGCGCGAAACCGGCCGGGATGTCCGGGTCGGCGAACTTGCCGTCGAGCGTCGCCGGCGCGAAGCTGCTGTCGAACACGTCGACGGTGCCGGCGTGGAAGTTGGTCGCGAAGAGGAAGTTGCCCTTCGCATTGCTCCCGAACGCCAGCGCCTTGTAGACCGCGTCGTTCTGCGAGTTGTCGACGACCACCACCGCGTGCGTCGGATCGGAGGTTCCCGGGTTCCATCCGCCGACCGTGCCGTCCTCGGTATCGAAGATGAACAGGCTCGGCAGCGTCGTGCCGGGCAGCCGGAACTGCGTCGTGCCGTTCCAGACGAGGCCGGTGGGCGCCGAGGCGGTTCCCGGCGGCGAGCCGTTCGGCGGCGGGATGGTGACGGTGAGGGACTGCTTCGCCCCGGTGCCGTCATAGAGCGTCGCAAGTCCGGCGCCGTTGTCGGCGATCCAGAACGGACCGCCGGGGAAGAACGCGACGCCCCACGCATTCTTCAGGTCCGGATCGGTCGTCTGCGCAGTGACCGCACCGTCCGAGACAAGATTGGTCTGCATGAAGGCGTTGTCCGCGGCGCGGGTATCCGTGGAGCCGAAGACTGCGCTCGCGGAGATTACGGCGATCGCGAGATATCGATTGTCATGCTTCATGGGCGCTTACTCCTTGCGGGGAGGAGCCGTGGCCTCTCCGGGGACGGTAACTTCACCGCTTAGGGCAGCTTCATTCCCTGCGCTGCCCGCTCCAGCCAATGACCGTGGCCGATACCGCCCCCAAGCAGCAGCAGTAACTCGGCGGTGACCGACTCGAAGAGCGTCGCCCGCGCTTGCTGCCTCCCAGGATTTGTTCTTCCAGCAATTCCTGATTTTCAGGACTCGGTCAGCATCGGCCGGTCATTTCCAGGCCATGGCGTTCCTTCCGCCATTCAGTGGGTGCAAACACTGCTTGCTATCCTGTTCCCAACCGAGCGAGTCGGCGTTGCGCCGGTCAACGGCCCGCCGTTGCACAAACAGCAGTTGAGCCGCACGGCATCGCTTACAGGTGCAGTAAAATAATAGACTATA
>DASWRT010000498.1:0-7146 GCA_036403035.1 Allostellaceae bacterium
ACTCCCCCGTCTCCCTCTTGCCGGCGGGGTCGTCGGTCGCTTCCTGCGTGAACGAGAGCTGGTAGGTGAGGCCCCGCGACGGCTGGCCGCCGCGCAGCGCGATGGTGTAGCTGCTGAAGCCGCCCGTGTTCGACGGGCCGAATTGGTCCCGCGTATAGCGGCGCAGCCGGTCGGCCGTCGGGTCGTCGAGGCTCGGCCGGGAGATCAGCGAGTTGGAGAGGATGCTGGTGTCGAGGAAGAAGGTCTCGACCGAGAGGCGCGCATTGCGCAGCCCGACCGCGTCGGGAAGGCGGTACTGCACGCCGAAGCCGATGCGCTCGGTCTGCTCGTAATCGGAGGCGAAGTTGTAGAAATTGCCGGGCTCGACTTCCCAGGCCGATCCGAAGGCGGGATGGATCTTGCCGCCATAGACTGACCAGTCGGCGATCGGGCGGACCATCGCGAAGAGCTGACGCAGGGTCAGTCCCCCGCTGCGGAAGAAGGTATTGCTGTCCGGAAAGTAGTCGTTCGCGTTGTCGTTGCGGTTCCGTTCCAGGTGGACGTCGCTATAGAGCGAAAGCCAAGTCGAATAGTTGCCATAGAGTTCGAGATCGCTGTCGTCGAAGACGGTTCCCTTTGCGGACGAGTTGTCGGGCTTCGTGATCTCGCCCTGGAGATGGGTCTGGAAGTCGCCGCCGTAGACGAATTGGCTGACCGGGAAGCCCGGCGGCGGCGGCGTGGTGGACACTGCGCCGCCGACTTCGGAACTCGGGGATTCGACGGCGCGCTGGGCGGCGGCGTCATGAGATCCGGCGGCGCACAGCAGCGCGGCTCCGGCGACCCCGGCCCAAAACATTCTTGTTTTCAAGGCGATCTTTCCTGGCTCAGGAGGAAGGGGCGGGGAGCGTCACTGCTTCGCCAGGGTGGCGGCTTCCTTCGCGAAGGAGCGGTAGGTGCTGACCGAGGCGCGCGGCGCCGCGCTCGGAAGCAGCGGCTCGACGATCCACTGCGCCTTCGCGAGGATTGCGCGGAACCGTTCGAGCACGCCTTGCGACTCGGGGTCGGGGTGCGTCTTGCTCAGGTCGTCGAGCTGCTGGGCGACGTATTCGAGATACCCCTTGCTGTCGTGGTACTCGACGATCGATGCGATCCGGCCATGTTCGAGCGCTTCGCCGAACTCGCCTGACGCGGCGTCGATCGTGTCGGAGCAGATCGAGATCATTTCCGGGATCGACGCGCGCAGCTCCGCGGGCGCGAGGTCGCGCGCCTTTCGCACCGTCGCGACCGCATCCTGATAGGCCGCCTCCGTCTTCGGGGCGGTGGGCGCCGCCGCGATCAGCGCCTCAAGCGCCGCGAGCTGCCGATCGAATGGCGGGAAGCGCTTCTGCTGAAGGTAACCCGAGATGTCGTCGTACAGCTCCCGGACCGGGTGCCCGAAATGCGGCAGCGCCAGCGACGCCTGATTGTTCTGCAACAGCTCGTGCCCGATCATCAGATGCCCTTCGAGCATCCCGAGACGGAACAGGAAGTCGGTGTCGTCCGCGGCGGCTCCCAGATGGGCGTCGACCGTCACGACCGGCAGCTTGCCGCGGCCCGGCGCTGAAACCGGCAGGGCCGGCGCCGCCAGCGCTCCGCCGGCCACGGCGCATAGCGTCAACGCGAAGAGTGTAGTGCGCATCTGCGATACCCTTATTGTATGAGAATGATTTTCATTATCACTCGCAGAATTGAGGAGTCAAGCAAGGAGACGGTGCGGACCGCGCCGAACCGCGCAGCCTGACTACGGAGAGCGGTCGGCCATCAGTCGCGCCGGTCCATCCGATGGACATCGGCAGGATTGAAGGGACGCTCGATGTGGTTCCATGTCGAGCAGCCGATCACGAGCACCCAGATCGTCAGCGCAACCGCGGCGGACGCACGCTTTACGTTCATCCGATTCCGGACCGCCGGGACGCGCTGAATCCAGCGGGCATGCGCATATCCCACCGCGACGAGCGCCAGCTTCGGCAGGAACATCGTGTGCAGGCCGACGCCGATCGGGTCGTAAAGAAACAGCGCAACGCCGGTGACGGTCGTCAGCGCGAAGGCCGGGTTCATGATCCGGAGCACCGGCAGCTTTGCCGACTGCAACGTGCCGGCGGCGAACATGCCGAGGCGGTTCAACTCCAGCAACATGATGAGGCCGAAGAAGCTCGCCATCCCGAAGAGGTGCAGGAAGCGCAGAATGCCATAGAGCCACCTGAGCCCGTAGACGGCGATCCGCAGATTGCTCGTTGCAAGAAAAACGAGCATATCCACGGGAAGGTGCAATCCGCCGCGGCCGTAAACGTCCAGCAATTCTCTTCCCCGATGCCGCATCGCTGCGTTTGAGCGATGTATAGTTGACGTGAGACTAATTCTCATTTACAGAGATTGAGAATGAAAATCAATAGTCACATCGGCCTAGAGGCGTGCGCGGCGGCGCTCCCATGCGCACACCGGAGGCACGGAGGATGACGTCGCGAGCGGGGTGGTTCGCGGCGGTGGTCTGCACTGTTTCAGCGTCTATGGCGGCTGGCCCGCCTCGGCTGCACGCGGAAGAGCCGACGGTCGTCAAGGTCACGATCAGGGATCACCGTTTCTCGCCGTCCACGATCCGCGTGCCGGCGGGAAAGCCGGCCTCCCTCGAGGTTACGAACGAGGACGATACGGCGGAGGAGTTCGACTCCCCGGCGCTCAAGATCGAGAAAGTGATCCCCGGCGGACGGAAGGGTGTCGTGCGGTTACGGCCGCTGGAGCCCGGCGAGTATCCTTTTAGCGGCGAGTATCACGCCGACACGGCGAAAGGCACGGTCGTCGCCGTCATGGAATAGACGGCTTCGGAAGACTCGTTGGATGCGCCGCCGTCATTCGCCGTGGCGTTCAGCCGCGGCGCAGCGCCGCCGGGAGGTGGCGGTTGAGGGCGAAGGCGGCGGCGCTGACGGCGAGGCTCAGCGATACCAGCACGAACCCGAGGGCGAGGGCGAGCGGCAGGTCGCCGCGGCTGGTCTCCAGCGCGATCGCGGTCGTCATGGTGCGGGTGAAGCCTCTGATATTGCCGCCGACGACGATGATCGCGCCCACCTCGGCGATGGCCCGGCCGAAGGCGGCGAGGAAGGCGGTGACGAGCGCGCCGCGGCCGATCAGCAGCAGCTCGCGTGCCGCCCGCGCCCGCGTGGCCCCGTCCGCGCGCAGCGCGTCGCCGTACTCCGCCCACAACCCCTCCAGCGTGCGGTGGACGAGGGCGGCGACGATCGGCGCCGCAAGCAGCGCCTGCGCCAGTACCATGGCGCCCGGCGTGAAGAGCATGCCAAGGGCGCCGAGCGGCCCGCCGCGCGAGAGCAGCAGATAGACGACCAGCCCGATGACGACCGGCGGCAGGCCGAGCAGCGCGTTGAGGACGACGACCACGGCGCCGCGGCAGCGGAAGCGCGGCGCCACGGCGAGCGCGGCGCCGACCGGCACGCCGGCGCACGAGGCGATCAGCGCGGCCGACAGGCTGACCCGCAGCGACAGCAGCACCGTTCCGACCAGCTCGGGATCGAAGCCGGCGACAAGCCTCGCGGCGAGCAGGAACGCGCGACCGATATCCTCCATGTCAGACCGACCCGTCCCGCCCCGCGCGCTCTACCGGGCGGCCCGGCTGGATCCCGCCCCCTTCCCGGATGTTCCGTTGGCTGGCCGTCTTATCAGCTCTCGCGTTCGGCAGCGAGGAGAGCGGTAAGGCCGGTCCGGTAGTCGGGGTAGGCGAGCCTGACGCCGAGGTCGCGCTTGATGCGGCCGTTGTCGACGCGCCTGACGTCGTCGTAGAAGCTGCGCGCCATCGGCGACAGGCCGGCCTCCTCCAGCGGCACCAGCGGCGGCATCGGCGCGCCGAGCAACTCGCAGGCGAACGCCGTCACCTCGGCGGGCGGCGCCGGGTCGTCGTCGCAGACATTGTAGGTGGCGCCGGGGTCCGGCCGCGCGATCGAGGCGCGCAGCACGGACGCGATGTCCTCGACATGGATGCGCGAGAAGACCTGCCCCGGCTTGTCGATCCGCTTCGCCCGGCCGCTCCGCACCACGTCCAAGGCGCTGCGCCTCGGCCCGTAGATCCCGGCCAGCCGGAACAGGTGCGCCGGCACGCGATGCTCCCGCCACAGCGCGAGCCAGCCATCCTCGGCGGCGACGCGCCGCCGGCCGCGCTCGCCGCTGGGCGTGCGCTCGGCATGCTCGTCGACCCAGGCGCCGCCACGGTCTCCGTAGACGCCGGTGGTCGAGAGATAGCCGGCCCACGCGAGCGCGCCGCCCAGCCGGGCGATGTCGGCGGCATGGTGGTCGAGGACCGGATCGCCCGCCGCGTCCGGCGGGACGGAGCTGAGCAGGTACGTCGTCCCAGCGAACGCCGCCGCCCCGGCGTCATCGAGCGGCCGCCCGCGGTCGAACAGGAACGCCTCGATCCCCTCGGCGCGTAGCGCCGCCTGCTTGTCCTCGCTGCGGCAGGTGCCGGCGACGCGCCAGCCTTCCTCGGCGCGCAGCAATCGCCGCGCGAGCGTCAGGGCGCTGAAGCCGAGGCCGAAACAGAAGAGGCGGAGCGGCATGGGCAAGGGTTCCGTACGCGGGCGAGAGGGCTGACAAGCGCGGAGATCTTAGCGGCGGCATCGGTCGATGCGCGGCAGATAGTGTAGAATGCGTGCGAGCGGTTCCTACCCGGAACGGTCCTCGCGCGGTTCCGTTGGCGGACGAAACAAGCCGCGGCGTGATCGGCGGCATTCACGGGAGGCCGGCATGATCGACAAACCGGGAAAAGTCAGCCTCTATGGCGCAACGGCGCGGGCGTATCAGGACGTCGGCGGGGTCGTCCCGCGCCCCAGCATCGACAACGCTTCCGGCGACAGCGAAGCGGTCAAGCGCTACCGCCGCTTCTTCGAGACGCATGACCTGAGAGGATTGCCGAAGGCGCCGTCCGGCGGCGGTGGCGGCACGCGCGCCGCGCCGCGGTGACAGCCGCGTTCCTCGGGTTCTTTCTTTCCGGCCGGCGCAGCGCCTCTCGGCCGCTTGAAGCAGGAACGGCGCTGCACTGGGCCGGCGGCGGGCGTCCTTTGCAGTCAAAAGAGAAAAATGGAAGCGGAGATCGGGGGATGGTTGGGGATCGGGGGGATCGTCAAAAGAGAACGCTTTGACGCTGAGGACGCAAAGGGCACGCGGAGTACGCTAAGGATTTAGTGCGCGCCTGCGGCGCGCCGGAAGTTCGGACGTCGCGCCCTTAGCGAAACCCTTGCGATCTTCGCGTCAAAGCGTGAGAACTTTCTTCTTGTCTCCCCTATCTCCCTTCACGTGCCTCGTCCTACTGACGATCGCGAAGGCTCAGGCGGGGTCGGGCTCGTGCTCCAGCGCGGCGGCGATCTGCTTCTCGCGCAGCTTCGCCCAGATCCAGAAGCCGGTGCAGAGCACGGCGCCCGCGGCGACCGGGGCGCGCAGGCCGGTCGAATCGGAGGCGGTGCCCATGAACAGCGCGCCGAGCGCCGGGCCGCCGCGGAAGATCATGCCGTACAGCGCCATGACGCGGCCGCGCATCCCGGCGTCGACGGTCGACTGCACCAGCGTCTGCGCGGCGACGCCGGTGACGATCATGCCGAACCCGGCGGCGAAGAGACAGGGGAGGGCGAGCGCGAAGCGGTCGGTCGCGGCGAAGGCGACGAGCGCCGCCGACGTCAGCAGCACCGCCGCGACGACCAGCCGGGTCAGCCCGGCCAGCTCGGCGCGGCGCGCCATCCACAGCCCGCCGACGACGGCGCCGAGGCCGACGGTCGCGGTCAGGATGGCCAGCCCGTCGGCGCCGCGACCGAACACCGCGTCGGCGAAGCCGGGCAGCAACTCGACGAAGCCGCGGGTGCAGAGCGAGGTCACCGCCATCATCAGCAGCATCGCGCCGATGCCTTCGTGGCGGACGGCGTAGAGATAGCCGTCCGCCATCGCGCCGAGCATGCGCCGGCTCCCGGCGGCCGGCGGCGGGCGGTCCTCGCGCAGGTCAAGCCGCCAGAGCGCCACGAGGAAGGCGCCGTAGCTCGCTGCGTTGACGGCGAAGGCGAGTTCGACGCTGCCGGCGGCGATCAGCGCGCCGGCCACGGCCGGGCCGACGAAGCGAGCGCCGTTGAAGATCAGCGAGTTGATCGCGACCGCGGCCGGCAGGTCGGCACGGTCGACGAGGCTGGGGATCGTCGCGAGCCGCGCCGGCTGGTTGATCGCATTGGCGGCGCCGAGCAGCGCGGTCAGCACGAACAGCATCTCGATGGTGATCCAGCCGAGCGCGGTCAGCAGCGCCAGCAGCACCGCCTGCGCCATCGCCGTCACCTGCGTCAGCCGGATCACGGCGAGCCGGTCGCGCCGGTCGGCGATCGCTCCGGCGAGCGGGCTCAGCAGCACGGTCGGGAACAGGTCGGCGAACGACACCAAGCCGAGCCACGCGCCGGACCGGGTGAGCCGCCACGCCAGCCAGCCGACCGCGATGCGCTGCACCCACGTGCCGATCAGCGAGACGGCGTTGCCGGTTGTGTAGATCCGGTAATTGCGGGTGGCGAGCGCGCGGCCGGCACGCCGCCAGCCGCCGCCGCCGCCGGAACCGGGCGCAGGATCTGTCAACGCGACTCCAGAAAACGTCCCATCTTCATAGCATACCTTTTTTACGTCGGAAGGCCGCGTTCGTCCCGCTGCGGCGGCGCGCACCCTCCTTTGCAACCCGCCCGCCTTGAGTTCGCCACGGTGCTGCGGTATCGCACGGTCATGACGAGGCCGCCGTTCCGTTCCGCCACCGCCTTCCTGGCTTTCCTCCTGCTCGCGACCGGACTGTCCGTACCGGCGGCGCGGGCGCAGCGCGACGCCTCGGCGGATGCCGAGCGCTACCAGAAATGCATGACGCTGGCGCGCAGCAGCAAGCCGGATGCCGGCTGGGAGATGGCGCAGGAGTGGAAGGCGGCGGGCGGCGCGCACCCGGCCGAGCACTGCGCCGCCGTCTCGCTGATCGGGATGAAGCAATATATCGAGGCGGCGGTCCGGCTGGAGAAGCTGGCCGCCGACATGGCCAAGGGGCCGCCGGCTCTGCGCGCCGACGTGCTGGCGCAGGCCGCGCAGGCGTGGCTCCTCGGCGGCCAGCCGGACCGCGCGCAGGGC
>DASWRT010000499.1:0-2500 GCA_036403035.1 Allostellaceae bacterium
GGGGCGAGGGATAAAGGAGCCGCCGCCGCTCCGACCAATAAGCCGGTCGCGGTGTTGACAGCGGGGCGCGCATGATTATAGTCCGCCGCTCGCGGACGGGCCGTCGCGCCTCCTTTGGCGCGCCCTGCCCGTCCCTTTGATTTTCAGCAGCGACGATCGGGCCATGTACGCAGTCATTCGCACCGGCGGGAAGCAGTATCGGGTCGCCGAGAACGACGTCATCTTCGTCGAGAAGCTCGAAGGCGAGCCGGGTTCGACCGTGCAGCTCGCCGACGTGCTGATGGTCGGCGACGCCGCCGACGTCACGACCGGCGCCCCCACGGTGGCCGGCGCCTCGGTCGCCGCGACCGTGCTCGAGCACAAGCGCGACGACAAGGTCATCATCTTCAAGAAAAAGCGGCGGCACAATTACCGCCGCAAGAACGGTCACCGCCAGCACCTCACCGTGCTGCGCATCACCGGCATCAGCGCCGGCGCTTAAAACAGGTCATCCAGGGTTCGGAGCAAGCGAGATGGCACACAAGAAAGCAGGCGGCTCCTCGCGCAACGGGCGCGACTCCGCCGGCCGCCGCCTCGGCGTCAAGAAGTTCGGCGGCGAGGCCGTCGTTTCGGGCAACATCATCGTCCGCCAGCGCGGCACGAAGTACCACCCCGGCCGGAACGTCGGCATCGGCAAGGACCACACGATCTTCGCGGTGGCCGAAGGCGCGGTGAAGTTCCATCGCGGTCTCGGCGGGCGCACCTACATCTCGGTCGAGCAGGCGCCGCAGCAGCCGCTTCCGGCTTCCGTACCGGAAGCCGCCGAGTAGCTGCCCATCGGCGATCTTCCGGGCGCGCGGCCGGCGCCCCATATCTCGGAGAGGGGGGAACCGCCGCGGTTCTCCCCTCTTCGTTTTTCGTGAAGGCCCGGCCCCGTGAAGTTCCTCGACCAGTGCAAGATCTACCTCAAGAGCGGTGACGGCGGCGCCGGCTCGTGCAGCTTCCGCCGCGAGAAGTTCATCGAGTTCGGCGGCCCCGACGGCGGCGACGGCGGGCGCGGCGGCGACATCGTGTTCGAGGTCGTCGAGAACCTGAACACGCTGATCGACTACCGCTACAAGCAGCATTTCCGCGCGCCGAACGGCCGCGGCGGCGCGGGGCGGCAGCGTACCGGCGGCGCTGGCGGCGATCTGGTGCTGCGCGTCCCGGTCGGCACGCAGGTCATGGACGAGGAGAACGAGCTGGTGCTGCTCGACCTCGTCGAGCCGGGACAGCGCGTCGTCTTCCTGCGCGGCGGCGACGGCGGCTTCGGCAATCTGCACTACAAGACCTCGACCAATCAGGCGCCGCGCCGCGCCGATCCCGGCTGGCCGGGGCAGGAGCGCTGGGTCTGGCTGCGGCTGAAGCTGATCGCCGATCTCGGCCTCGTCGGCCTGCCGAACGCCGGCAAGTCGACCTTCCTCGCCGCGGTCTCGAACGCCCGGCCGAAGATCGCCGACTATCCCTTCACGACGTTGAAGCCGCAGCTCGGCGTGGTGCGGCGGCACGAGCAGGAGTTCGTCGTCGCCGACCTGCCGGGCTTGATCGAGGGCGCGAGCGAGGGCGCCGGCATCGGCACCCGCTTTTTGGGCCATGTCGAGCGCTGCGCCGCGGTGCTGCACCTCGTCGACGGGACGCAGGAGGACGTGGCCGGCGCCTACCGCACGATCCGCCGCGAGCTGGCGGCGTACGGGCACGGCCTCGCCGAGAAGCCGGAGCTGATCGGCCTCAACAAGGCCGACGCGCTGACGCCGGAGGAGATCAAGGCGAAGCGCGCCAAGCTGAAGCGCGCGGCCGGGCCGGGCCGCGAGGTGATGGTGCTGTCCGGCGCCGCCGGCAAGGGCGTGCCGGAACTGCTCGACACCGCCTTCGCGATGATCCGGACGGCGCGCGAGGCGGAGGCGGCCGGGGCCGAGGCGGCGGAGGACGCCGGCTCGCTCGCCGCTTCCTATGCGCCCTGAGGCGTCGCCGTCGCTCGCGGCGGCGCGCCGGCTGATCGTCAAGATCGGCTCGGCGCTGCTGGTCGACGACGCGACCGGGCAGATCCGCCGCGCGTGGCTCGACGCGCTGGCCGACGACGTGGCGCGCTGCCGCGCCCGCGGGCAGGAGGTGCTTCTCGTCTCGTCCGGCGCGATCGCCGTCGGGCGCCGCCATCTCGGCCTCGCCGGCCGCGCGCTGCGGCTGGAGGAGAAGCAGGCGGCGGCGGCCACCGGTCAGATCCGCCTCGCCCACGCCTATCAGGAGGCGCTGGCCCGCCACGGCATCACCGTCGCGCAGATCCTGCTGACCCCCGACGACACCGAGGAGCGCCGCCGCCACCTCAACGCCCGCGCGACGCTGAACCAGCTCCTGGCCCTCGGCGCGGTGCCGGTGATCAACGAGAACGACACCGTCGCCACCGCCGAGATCCGCTTCGGCGACAACGACCGGCTGGCCGCCCGCGTCGCCCAGATGGTCAGCGCCGACGCGCTGGTGCTGCACT
>DASWRT010000500.1:0-8717 GCA_036403035.1 Allostellaceae bacterium
GGTCGGGGCGTACTTGGTGCTCGGCCAAGTGATCGGCGTCCATATCGACCGTGCCTATCTCAAGGATGGCCGGTTCGATACGGCGGCTGCGCAGCCGATCGCCCGGTGCGGCTACCGCGGCGACTATGCCGAACTCGGCCGGATGTTCGAGATGATCCGTCCGACATCATGAGCGTCGACCGCCGCGCGCCGGATTGTCCGGCGTAGGGCGAGCGCGTCGCTGCCGGCGACTCTGCTGCCGCTGGCTTAACCGACGACCGCTGAGTCAAGCTCAGCGGCCGTCGGTATTACTTCTGGCCCGGGTGGTTGCGCGCCGCTTCCTCGGGGGAGAGCTGGAAGCCGAGAATGATGCCGTAATCCGCGCCGATCGCGCCCTCGGGCAGCGGGATCCGCTCCTCGACCTCCTCGCGGATGCCGGCGCGCTGCTGGTTCGAGCGGAACTGGATCCGCGTCGGAAACACTTCCTTGGCCAGGATATTGCGCTGCGGATCGGTGATCGCGACGAAATACTGCACGTCGGTCCCGTCGCCGTCGGCAGCGGGACCGCGCTCGCCGACGATGTCGATCGTCATGTCGACGCCGACGCTGGTGCGGTTATAGCTGCAACTGCCGCGGGCATCGGTGATTTCGGCGCTATAGCGCACGTCGGTGAGATCGCGCGCCGGCCCATCCCGGTAGATCGTGGTGCGCTCCAGTTCGGGCACCACCGCGACGCGCGGGCAGGGCGGCCCTTCCGGTTTCGAAAAGGACGAGCAGGCGCCAAGCGCGCCGCCGCAGACAAGCACGGCCGCCAACGCGGACGCTCCGGGACGGAAATTCATTTTTTCTTGTACGGTGATTGCGGGGGAGAGCGGTAGCTGGTTTTGCCCGCCGACCCGGCGAGGGTCCGCGAGCGGCTTTGGAATCGGCCTACAACCGGTTGTGCGAGCCGTCGCAGAACGGGATGGAGCCCGTCGCCTTGCAGCCGCAGAACCAGACCTTTTCGGTCTTCGGCGCGGTGTACGCGACCGGCACGAGGCCCGTGCCCTTGTGCGAGCCGTCGCAGAACGGCTGGGTCTTGCTGCGTCCGCAGGCGCACCAGAAATATTGCTGGCCGGCCTGCACCTCCAATCCATAAGGTGCCTTTTGCGCTGGAATCGGTTCGCTCATGACCCCTTCCTTACAGTGGCTCGCTGTACTAATTTGCGCAGCCGGCTCGTTCGACTCTATGCGAGGGAGAGCCGGCCGCACAAGGGCTGCCCGCGCATACCCACCATCCCCGCTGCTGCCGTCGTCAGCCGAAATCGGTGGACATCGTTTCTGAGGATAGGATCGGCATATGGCTAAACCGGCGCTGAGACTTCTGCTGGCCGGACCGCGCGGCTTCTGCGCCGGCGTTGACCGCGCCATCCAGATCGTCGAGCGCGCGATCGAGCGGTTCGGCGCGCCGGTCTACGTGCGCCACGAGATCGTCCACAACCGGCACGTCGTCGAGATGCTGGAGAAGAGGGGCGCTGTCTTCGTCGAGGAACTGGACGAGGTTCCGGAGGACGTGCCCGTCGTGTTCTCGGCGCACGGCGTGCCGAAGTCGGTTCCGGCCGAGGCCGAGCGGCGCAACCTGATGTATCTCGACGCGACCTGCCCGCTCGTCAGCAAGGTGCATCGCGAAGCGGAGCGGCAGTACTCCAAGGGCTACCGCATCGTCCTGATCGGCCATGCCGGACATCCCGAGGTCGTCGGCACGATGGGACAGCTTCCGCGCGGCGCGATCCTCCTCGTCGAGAGCGCCGAGGACGTCGACCGGATGGAGGTCGACGAGCCGGACAACCTCGCCTACATCACGCAGACGACGCTGTCGATCGACGACACCGCCGATATCGTGACGGCGCTGAAGCGGCGCTTTCCGACGATCCACGGGCCGCGCAAGGACGACATCTGCTATGCGACGACCAACCGGCAGCAGGCGGTGAAGGCGATCGCCGGCCGGTGCGACGCGCTGTTCGTGATCGGCGCGCCGAACTCCTCGAACTCGATGCGGCTGGTCGACGTGGCGCTGAAGCACGGCTGTCCGCGCGCGCAGCTGATCCGCAGCGCCAACCGGATCGACTGGGCGTTCCTCGAAGGCGTCCGCTCGCTCGGCATCACCGCGGGCGCCTCCGCGCCGGAGATCCTGGTCGAGGAGGTCGTCGCCGCCTGCCGCGAGCGCTACGAGGTCTCGATCGAGGAGGTCGTGGTCACCGAGGAGACCGTGACCTTCAATCTGCCGCGGGCGTTGAGCGCCTGAAAGCGGCGGCGGCAAGTCCCGCAATAACGACGGGCGGCACGGGCAGCCGGCACGATGGCGGTTTATACCGACGTTTCGGATGACGATCTGCGCATCTTCATCGCGCAGTACGATCTCGGCGAGGTGATTTCCTGCAAGGGGATCGCGGAGGGCGTCGAGAACTCGAACTTCCTGCTGCGGACCGAGAGCGGCACCTTCATCCTGACGCTCTACGAGAAGCGGGTCGACCGCGCCGACCTGCCGTTCTTCGTCGGCCTGATGGAGCATCTCGCCAAGCAGGGATTCGCCTGTCCGACGCCGGTGAAGGCGCGCGACGGCGTCGCGCTGCGCGAGCTGTGCGGCCGGCCGGCGGCGCTCGTCACGTTCCTCGACGGCATGTGGCCGCGGCGCATCCAGCCGTTCCACTGCGCCGGCCTCGGCCGGGCGATGGCCGAGATGCACGTCGCGGGCCTGTCCTTCCCGATGGCACGGCCGAACAGCCTCTCGGTTGCCGGCTGGCACACGCTCTTCGCGGCGTCGCGCGACCGCGCGCACGAGGTGCGTCCCGGCCTCGCCGAGGAACTGGGCGACGAGTTGGCGCAGATCACGGCGGCATGGCCGGCCAGCCTGCCGCGCGGCATGATCCACGCCGACCTGTTTCCGGACAACGTCTTCTTCCGCGGCAGCGAGCGGGTCTCCGGCATCATCGACTTCTATTTCGCCTGCACCGATTTCCTCGCCTACGACATCGCCATCTGCCTCAACGCCTGGTGCTTCGAGCCGGACGGCGCCTTCAACGTGACCAAGGCGCGGCTGCTGCTGTCGAACTATCGCGCGGTGCGGCCGATCGGCGAGGATGAGCTGGCGGCGCTGCCGCTTCTGGCGCGAGGCAGCGCGCTCCGCTTCCTGCTGACCCGGCTCTACGACTGGCTGAACCAGCCGACGGGCGCGCTGGTCCGCCCGAAGGATCCGCTCGAATACCTGCACAAGCTGCGCTTCCACCGCGGCGTGTCGGGCATCGGCGCCTACGGCCTGGACTGATGGCCGGCAGCAACGGCGAGGGTCCCCGTCAACCGCCGCTCGTCGACATCTTCACCGACGGCGCATGCAGCGGCAATCCGGGGCCGGGCGGGTGGGGCGCCATCCTGCGCTACGGCACGACCGAGCGGGAGCTGTCGGGCTTCGCCAATCCGACAACCAACAACCGCATGGAGATGACCGCCGCGATCGAGGCCCTGGAGGCGCTGAAGCGGCCGTGCGCCGTGCGGCTGCACACCGACAGCCAGTATCTGCGCGACGGCATCACGCGCTTCATCCACGCCTGGAAGCGCAACAACTGGAAGACTGCCGACAAGAAGCCGGTCAAGAACATCGACCTGTGGCAGCGGCTGGAAGCGGCGATGAAGCCGCACACGGTCGAGTGGTTCTGGGTAAAAGGTCACGCCGGTCACCCGGAGAACGAGCGGGCCGACGCGCTGGCCCGTTCCGGCGTCGCCGACGCGCGCGCCGCCGGAACGGCGAAGAAGGAGTGAAGCTAAGAAGCGACTGAGAGCAAATAGAAGTTCGGCTCACCGCAGAGAGCGCGGAGGGGACGCAGAGAAACGTGGAGCAATCGGCTGTGCGCTCGCGGTGCGAGAAATCGCGCCTCGGCGAACCTCCGCGGTTCTCTGCGTCCTCCGCGGTGAAATTGTCCTTTGACGATTCCCAAGCCCACTCGGCCGGCAGGAGAGAGGATGAGGGGCGTCGGCGCGAACGCCGCGCGCCGAACTCTTATCAGCCCCTCACTCCCAGCCCTCTCCCGCAACGGGAGAGGGGGGTAATGCCGCGGCTACAGCGCCTGCAGGATCGCTTCGGCGCTCGACACCTCGAAGGCGCCTGGCTTCTCGACATGGAGCGCCGTCACCTTGCCGTCGTCGACGACCATCGCGTAACGCTGCGAGCGCAGCCCCAGGCCGTAGCCCGAGCCGTCCATCTCCAGCCCGACCGCGCGGGTGAAGTCGCCGTTGCCGTCGGCCAGCATCTCGACCTTGCCGTCGGCCTTCTGGTCCTTGCCCCATGCGCTCATCACGAAGGCGTCGTTGACCGAGAGGCAGGCGACCGTGTCGACGCCCTTCGCCTTGAATTCCGACGCCTTCTCGACGAAGCCCGGCAGGTGCTTGGCGGAGCAGGTCGGGGTGAAGGCGCCGGGAACGGCGAACAGCACGACCTTCTTGCCCTTGAAGAAATCTTCGGTCTGCACGTCCTTCATGCCGTCCGAGGTGAGCTGCTTCAGTTTGACGGCGGGAACCTTGTCGCCAACCTTAAGGGTCATGGCTTTTCCTTCGTTCGGTTGATTTTTGGCGGGAAGGCGGACCGCGGACACGACGAGCGGTGCGGTCGCCGGGACGAAAAGGATAATCGCTCGCCGCGCGGAAATCATCCCCCGTGGCGGACTACCTCCGTATCAGGAACGGCAGGCGCCGCCGCCGTCGCGCCGCCGCGGTCCGGTGCGCCGGCGGCCTTGCGCAGCGCGGCGACGACGTCGCTCTCGGTCAGCAGTTCCGGCAGCGGCAGACCGCCCGGCGCGCCCGGCCCGTACACCGCGTTGAACGGGATGCCGTAGCGGCCGAAGCTCCGCAGATAGCCGGCGATCGTTTCGTCGGGGCGCGTCCAGTCGGCGCGCATCGCCACCGTGTCCGGGCGGGCGAGCAGCGCGCGGACCGGCTCCTTGTCGAGGACGAGGCGCTTGTTCACCTGACAGGTGACGCACCAGTCGGCGGTGACGTCGACGAACACCGTCCGCCCCTCGCCGACGAGCCGCTCGACGGCGTCGCGGTCGAAGACGGTCCAGCCGTCCGCAGCTCCGGCCGCCGGCGCCGCCGCGGGCGGCGGCGCGAGCGCGGCGACCAGCACGGCGCCGGCGAGCGCCGCGGGGGCGCCGCGGCGCCGCAACGTCCCCGCCGCGTGGTGGCGCCGCCGGTTGTGACCGGCCAAGGCGCCGAAGCCGATCAGCGCGGCCGCGACCGCGACGAGCAGCGCGGCGCCGGCCGAGGCGCCAAGGCCGATCTGCGCGGAGAGGATCCAGAGCAGCCACGCCGCGCTGCCGGCGAGCAGCACGCCGAGCAGCCGCTTGACCGTCAGCATCCAGCGGCCGGGCCGCGGCAGCAGCGACGCCGCGGCCGGGACGGCGCCGACGGCGAGGTAGGGGAGCGCCATGCCGATGCCGAGCGCCGCGAAGACGGCGACCGTCTCGGCCGTGCTGCCGGCCAGCGCGAAGCCGACCGCGGTACCGACGAAGGGGGCGGAACAGGGCGTCGCGAGCAGCGTCGCGAGCGCACCGGTCGCGAAATCGCCGAGCCGGCCCGGCGCGTCCGCGCTGCGGACGCTCCACTCGGCGAGCGCCGAAGGCAGCGGGATCTCGAACCAGCCCCACAGATTGCAAGCGAACAGCGCGAGCAGCGCCGCCATCGCCGCGAGGAACGCCGGCTGCTGGAACTGGATGCCCCAGCCGACGGCGACGCCCGCGGCGCGCAGGCCCACCATCACCGAGGCGAGCAGCAGGAACGAGACGACGATGCCGGCGGCGGTGGCCAGCGCGGAGCCGCGCACCGCGCGCCGCGTCGCGCCACCGTGCCGCACCAGCCCCAGCAGCTTCAGCGACAGGACCGGCAGCACGCACGGCATCACGTTGAGGATCAGCCCGCCGAGAAGCGCGACGCCGATGATCCGGATCAATCCCGCCGCGTCGACCGGCGGTGTGCCGGGGCGCAGCGTCACCGACTGCTCCACGGCGGCGGCGCGGTCGTCGCCGTCGACGAGCGTCACCGTCGCCGGCTGCCCCGCGAGCGCACTCGTCTCGCCGCCGATCGGCAGCCGCAGCGTGACGGCGCCCGGCCCCGCCGGGCCGGCGATCTCGGGGCGCCCGAACGACACTCGTTCCGGACCTTCGACGAAGGCGTCGGGAGTGGTGAGCCGGTGGTCCGTGCGCACGGCGAGGTCGAGCACCGAGGTGCTGCCGCCGCCGATCCGGACCGATGCGTTCTCGATCCGAAGACCTTTCCCCGCCGCTTTCGGCACGCGTTGCAGCCATTCCGCGATCGTCGCGGCGAGCGGTCCAGGTGCGCCGTTCCCGGCCGGCAGGTCGAGCGCGAGCGTCGCCTGCTGCGGCACGCAGATCTGGCTGCACGTCAGGTAGTCGATGGCGAGATGCAGCGAGAGCGGCCCGCCGGGATGCTCCGGGGTCGCGGCGATCGGGAGCACGACCACGTCCTCGTAGCCGACCGTCTCAAGGCCGGATACCGAGAAGCGGCGCGGCGCCGGCCAGGATACCGACGTGTCGGCGAGATTGCCGGATCCGTTCCAGTCGAGGCTCGGCGGATAACCGGCATCCCCCGGCGAGCGCCAATAGATCTTCCAGCCCGGCTCCATCCGGAACTGGAGGCCGAGCGATACGCTGCCAGCGCCGGCCGTCGGTGAAGCGGCGATCAGCCGCACCGCCCCGTGTTCGCTCGTCGCCCAGCCGGAGGCGGCGGCGTCACCCTCCTCCTGCCCGGCGGGAGCGGCGACCGCCCGGCCACCGGGCGCCGCGGCCAGGAGGAGAATCAGGGCAAAGGCGGCGACGACGTGCGGCGCCGGGACGCGCCGACAGGGCCAAAAGCGAAGCATCGGAGCCTGCGAAAGCCGTCTCATCGGTGTTTATATAGCGCGGGAATGACGGCGTCGCCGCCGAAACCGGCGTGGCGCTGTCGATCCTTGCATGTCCGTCCGCACGCCGCCATTTTAGCCGCGAAAAGGGAGCACACGTTGGACTCGCTGGCCGGGCAACTTCTCGTCGCGATGCCGCTGATGCAGGATCATCGCTTTCAGCGCTCGGTCGTCTATGTCTGCGCGCACAATGACGAAGGCGCGATGGGGCTTGTCCTGAACAAGCTGATCGGCTCGCTGACCCTCCCCGAACTGCTTGAGCAGCTCGACATTCCGAAGGAAGGCCTGATCGGCCAGCCGCCCGTCCATTTCGGCGGCCCGGTCGAATCCGGCCGCGGCTTCGTGCTGCACTCGTCGGACTACACCGAGGAGCACTCGCTGATGGTCGGCGAGACGATGGCGCTCACCGCGACGCTCGACATCCTGCGCGCGATCGGACGCGGCAAGGGGCCGCGGAGGAGCCTGCTCGCCCTGGGCTATGCCGGCTGGGGGGCGGGTCAGCTCGATGCGGAGTTGCAGCAGAACGGCTGGCTGCACGTCCCCGCCGACGAAGAAATTGTGTTCGACGGCGACCTCGAGAGCAAATGGCAGCGGGCGCTCGCGAAGCTCGGCGTCGATCTTTCGATGCTGAGCATCGAAGCCGGACACGCCTGAACCGCCTCGCCGTTCTCCGTCGTCAGCGCGTCGACGGCCATTCCTCGCGGAGCAGGCCGAACAGCACGTGATCCTGCCAGATCCCGTTGATGCAGAGATATTTCCGCGCGTATCCCTCCTCGCGGAACCCGGTCTTGAGTAGGAGGCCGCGGCTCGCCGCGTTGCTCGGCAGGCAGGCGGCTTCGACCCGGTGCAGGCGCAGCCGGTCGAAGGCGAAATCGACCGTCAGCCGCAGCGCTTCGGTCATGTAGCCCTGGCGGGCGTAGCGCTCGCCGATCCAGTAGCCGAGGCTGCCGGTTTCGGCGACGCCCCGCCGGATGTTGCTGAGACCGATGCCGCCGACCAGCCGGCCGTCGCTCTGGCGGAAGATGAAGAAGGTATAGCCCTGGTCGGTGCGCCAGTCGGCGGCGTAGCGGCCGACGCGGCGGCGGAACGCGGCGCGGCTCAGGGCGTCCGGCGGCCAGGTCGGCTCCCACGGTACGAGGAAACCGCGCGACTCGGAGCGGACCTGCGCCCAGTCCTGCCAGTCGCCGCGTTCGGGCGAACGGAGGTAGAGCCGGTCGCCGCCGAGCCGCGCCAGCGGCGTGTACGCCGCAAAGAACCGGGGGAAATTGAGGATATCCGAGGGCACGGCTCGCTGCTGCGGCGGCGGCGCTGGATCACGCGGCATGTCCGAGCCGCGCACGGATGTCCGTGAACGGCACGACACGTCCGATCGGGCCGATCGCTGTGAAGGTCGGTTCCGCCGCGGTGATCCGCCGCGCCGCGCGGCGGATCGCTTCGCCGTCGACCGCCTCGATGCGGCGCACGATGTCGGCCGGATCGAACGGCGTGCCGTAGACGAGCAGATGCTGCGCGATCTGCTCGCACCGCGCCGAGCTGCTTTCCAGCGACATCAGCAGCCCGGCTTTGGTCTGCGCCCGCGCCCGCGCGATCTCCGCGTCGTCGAACCCGTCCGCCATCCGGCGGATCTCGTCGCAGAGCACCGGCATCAGCTCCGCGGCCTCGTCCTCTCCCGTCCCGGCATAGACGCCGAACAGCCCGCCGTCGGTATAGCCGTGCGCGAAGGCGTAGATCGAGTAGACGAGCCCACGCCGCTCGCGGATCTCCTGGAACAGGCGCGAGGACATGCCGCCGC
>DASWRT010000501.1:0-13092 GCA_036403035.1 Allostellaceae bacterium
CCCGCGCGTACGACGCCGCTTCTCAGGCGAATATCGTGCCAACCGGAATTCGCGGACGAGCACCATGCCCGTGCATGCTCACCGCTCCCGTCCGTTGTCTCGCAGCGGAGGTGCGGAGGGATGCGCAAGGTCGGCGGACACTCGCCCCGGAAGAGTTGAGAGCCAATTAGTCGAAGCGGGTTGCGCTATGCCGCCCATGTTTCCTCTTGTAGTGATTTGCTGCAAAGAGAGTGCGCTATGACTCGACGTCCGCTCCTCTGCCAAGGCTGTTGGCACCAGATGCGGGTGCCGGTTCCGATCCGGGGGCCGCTCGCGCTGCCGCTGCGGCTCGTTGGGATCAAGCGCAGCCGCATGAACCCGAACCTCTGCACGATTTGCGAGTTGATGTTCACCCGCGTGATGCGCCGGCGCAACATCGAGGTAGACCTGACCGTGCTGTTCGCGGATCTACGCGGCTACACCGCACTCTCGCAATCCCTCGATCGGGAGCGCGTGGCCGAGATTTTGAACATCTTCTACGACGAGTGCGCCGCCGCGATCTGGGCCGAGGACGGGATACTCAACAAAACGCTTGGCGACGCGGTGATGGCAATCTTCAACTTCCCGGTTCCGCACGCTGATCATGCCCGGCGGGCAGTGCGGGTCGCGCGAGACATTCAGCGCCGGTGTGCGGAGCGCGGCAAGCGCATGGCCGGGCGCGAGACGATGGAGGCAGGCGATCTGCGCGTCGGCATTGGCGTGCACACCGGCTTGGCCGCATTTGGCGAGTTTGGCGGCACGGTGCACACCGATCTGACGGCGGTCGGCACGGTGGTCAACTTGGCCGCACGCTTGCAAAACGTTGCCGCTGCAGGGGAAATTGTTGTCACCCGGCAGGTGGTCGACGCGCTTGGCGGCGAGTGGGAAACCGCCGAAGGTCACCAGACCCGCGAGTGCACGCTGAAGGGGTTTGCCGAACCGATGACCGCATACCTCATGTGATCGTCTGCCCGCTGCGAGCACAGTGGCGGCGTTCACGGCAAGCGCACCCAAAGCGCGCAGGGGCATTGGCAGCGCGGTAGTCAGCCGGCGGGCGGGCCAAGCATCACTGACGGCGCTTTCTCCGGTGACCCGACGTGGACGCGCGGAGCGAGGCCACTTACGCGCCGCTGGAGGCCGTCGGGCAGGGCATCGCGGAGAACGTCGGATCGGCAGTTATCGAGCGCCGCCTTCGCTCGTCTGATCGCGGCAGCGGTCGCGCGACGATTCTCGACGCCGGCCGGCGTCAGACCAGAGGCCAGTCCGTCGAGGCCGCGCTTGCGCTGTGCGTCGGGTCGTAATGAACGGTCGCGTTGTCGCCGTCCTGCGTTATCGCGAAGCCTGCCGGGTCATAGGCCCCGAGCAGCGTGAAACCCCAGTTGCTGCCGACCTCGATCCTCGTGCCCTCGGTCACCTGCTGAGCCGTCAGCCAATCGGTATGCGCGCCACCGAAGACGAGCGTGTCCTCCGTGCCGAAATCCGTGACGATCCCGCCGGAGTGGTATTTCGGGGATCCGGGGTTCCCGGCAAGGAATGTGTCGTGTCCGGGACCGCCGGTGAATTGCTCCCCGAGGAACGTGTCGAAGGTGTCGTCGCCGGCCCCGCCATAGGCGACATCGACCCATATGAACGTGTCGTCGCCGGCTCCGCCGAACGCCGTGACATGTGAAGAAATCGCCGGCCCGACGAAGTGCTTCTCGATCACGTCGTCGCCGCTGCCCGCCAGCACCGTCACCGGGTCGTAGATGCCGGTCGGCGACGCTACCGGCATGACGTCGATGTGATTATCGCCGCGCAAGGCCAGGACCGTATCGCCCTGCCGCGCGGTGATCGTATCATCGCCGCCCAGCGCGATGATGACTTCGTGCCCTTCCGACACGATCGTATCGGCGTGCGTCGTGCTGATGTCGAGCTTCGCCATCGGAGTCCCTCCATGGCGCGCCGGTATCAGAAGCTCAGAGAGCGATGGCGTCCGGCGGCCGGCTCCAAAGCGCGTGCGAGGATGTTATGCCGCGCCGGCATGTCGAACAATCCGCATGCAAACCGCGAAGCCTGGCACGCGTGGCCGTGGCGCCCCTTGCGCCCTCTGCGACGGCCGAGAGAGATGTATATCCGCCGCTGCCACCACTATCTCGACAACCCGCCGCCCGCAGGGTGGGATGGCGTGTGGGTGCTGACGGAGAAATGATAGGCTCCGCTGCCGCTATCGGACTTGCCTCCAACTGAAGACGTTCGGCCCTTTTAGATGACGGATAACATGACGAAGAACCGCAGCGAGGAAGGTACGTTCACCGCCACAACGTTACCGAGTTCATATCCGGTCGACAGGGCGAACAACGCAATTCCTCATGTCTTTACCGGTAAGTTCACCGACGAATGGCCGCCTGATATTAAGATTTTGATGGGTGAACTCACGATTGCATTCTCGCAGTTGGAGCGCGTGTTATGGCTATCCATCAAGCGTATCAGAGGCATGAGGATCGTCGATTTTCGAGAGTTGAGCGCACCCGAGATGACCAATCAGATGGTCAGGCAGCTTCGGAAAGACATTACCTTTCTCTCGACCGAAGTTGGAAACTTCGTTGCTAAGTATTTGGACCGCGTTCAGGACGCAAATAAGCAACGGAACGATTACGTCCATGGAACCTGGATGATGAAGCCCAACGGCGACCGTGCAATGATCCGCCACGAGGTCTACCGAGAAATAGACGTGGACGCACTCCGCGAGCTTGTCGATGCAGTAAGGCAATTGCGCGACGGACTTAACAGTGTTGAATGGCCCACCCTAGCACCAGAGGTCGTTGCGAAGCTGCCGCCGCTGAAGGTGAAGGATCGGCAAAGGACCGCTGCGCCTTAGTTGAGTACACCATCCCGAGCCCTTCGGCATCATCTTGAGAGGGAGCCCTCAAATGCCCAAAGGTGGCGCATTCCGAAAGACAATAGGGCGGTCGCTGGCAATCCTCTTGGCGTCTCTGTTCGCCTCCTGCGAGAGGGAGCGCCCATTAATTTCGGCGTGAGGAATTACCTTGAACCGACAAAACATGACGCGGAGCGACACTGAGGCGACGAAAAGGGGACTGGCGATGCCCAACAGGAGCCTGAAGTTGATGGTAAACCTCGACCCCGTCACCCTCGCCGTCATCCAGAACGGGTTGCAGCAGGTCTGCAACGAGATGGACCTCGCCTTCGTGCGGGCGGCCTTCAGCCCGGTGATCTCGGAAGGGCTCGACCGGTCGGACGGGATCTATCACCGCGACACCGGCGACCTCATCGCGCAGGGCGAGCTGGGGCTGCCGGTGTTCGTCGGCACGATGCAGTTCTCGACGCAGGCGGTGATCGAGCGCACGCGGCACGAAGACCTGCGCGTGGGCGACATATTCATCGTCAACGACCCGTATCTCGGCGGCACGCACTTGATGGACGTGAAGTTCGTCAAGCCGTTCTTCTATCGCGGCAAGCTCTTCGCGTGGCTCGCCAACACCGGACACTGGCCGGACCTCGGCGGCATGGTCCCCGGCGGCTTCTCCGCGCACGCGACGGAGGTGGAGCAGGAAGGGTTGCGCCTGCCGCCCGTGAAGCTCTACAAGCAGGGCGTGATCGACGAGGAGATCCTGTCGATCATCCTCTCCAACATCCGCATCGCCGACCAGCGCATCGGCGACATCAAGGCGCAGGCGGCGGCGCTCTCGGTCGGCGACCGGCGGTTGACGGCGCTGCTCGACCGCTACGGCGCCGACACGGTCGACGCGGCGATCGCGGAGCTGCGGACGCGGGCGGCGCAGCAGATGCGCGCCAAGATCCGCACGATTCCGGACGGCGTCTACGACGGCGAGAGCATCGTCGATTCTGACGGCGTCGATGACCGGCCGCTGCACATAAGGCTCTCGCTCCGCAAGGAAGGGGACGAGTTGTTCTTCGACCTGTCGCGCTCCAGCGCGCCCTGCCGCGGCCCGATGAACAGCGTCATCGCGACCACCAAATCCTCGATCTACCTCGCCGTGAAACACGTCTTCCCCGAGGTGCCGATCAACGCCGGGACGTTCGAGCCGCTGCACATCGCCGATCCCGACGGCACGTTCCTCTATGCGAAATACCCGCGGCCGGTCTCCGGCTGCGCCGCGGAGGTCAGCCAGCGCATCGCCGAGGCGGTGTTCGCGGCGCTGGTGAAGGCGATCCCCGACCGGCTGTTCGCGGCGCCCGCGGGGACCAGCGGCAATTTCGCGCTCGGCGGGTATGACCCGAAGCGCGGGCGCAGCTACGTCATGTATCTCTTCACCGGCGGCGGCTACGGCGGCAGCGTGCCTTATGACGGGATCTCCAACGGTTGCTCGACGATCGGCATCTCGAAGATGCCGCCGGTCGAAGTGCTGGAGCAGTATTTCCCCGTGCTGTTCGAGGAGTTCGCGCTGGCCGAGGGCTCCGGCGGCGCCGGCCGGCGGCGCGGCGGGTTCGGCGTGCGCTACACGGTGAGCCTGCGCCGCGGCGAGGCCCGCGCCTCGTTCGTGATGGATCACGGCCGCACCGGGCCGCAGGCCGCGCTCGGCGGCGCGGACGGCGGCGTCAATCGGGTCGAGGTCCATCGCGACGGCGAAACCTACGTCCCGCCGCATCTTTCGAAGGATCAGGACATCGAGATCCGCCCCGGCGACCGCATCACCGTCCACACGCCGGGCGGCGGCGGCTACGGCCCGCCGCTGGAGCGCGAACCGGAGCGCGTCGCCCGCGACGTGGGCCGCGGCTACTACACGCCGGAGGAGGCGCGGGCGCTGTTCGGCGTGGTGCTCGACGAAGCGGGCGCAGTCGATGCTGATGCGACGGTGCGGGAGCGGGCAGGGCGGCAGGAAGTCGCGGTGGCCTAAAGGGCGTCCGTAACGTAGGGGCGGGGCTTGCCCCGCCCCTCGCCGGCTCCGCGGTCCGGTCTGCGGCGTGTGGAAAGTCGTTCCGCCAAGAGCGCGGGCGGCCCAAGGGCCGCCCCTACGTTAGGCAGTTGTGAACTATAGCCTCAGCCCGCCTCGGCCGCCGCCATCTCCTGCCCCTTCGCCGTGTCGATCGCCGACCAGCCGAAGCGGAGCAGCGGCAGCGCTTCCTCGGCGAAGGCGGCGATCCGGGCGGTGAGGTCCGGGCGGAAGACCTGTTCCGGCTCGATCGCGCGCCGGGTGATCAGCGAGCGCAGCTTGATCGCGGCGGCGGCCGGGCTGTCGGGCGGGACGCCGTCGAAGCCGCGCGGCAGGCGGGTCAGCGCGTCGCTGCGGTCGAGCGCGAGGCCGGCACCGGCCAGTTCTTTTTCCATCGCGGCGAATACATCCGGGCGGTCGCGGACCGCGGCGCGAAGCGCATACAGCGCGTCCGGCTGCGGCTGGTAGAAGCCGGCCGCGACGAACGGGCCGTTCGGGTCGATGTGGATATAGAGCAGGCCCAGCATCGTCTTCGTGCCGTCGCGCGTCAGCACCGCGCCGGCATGCGTCTTGTACGGCCGCTTGTCCTTGCTGAAGCGCACGTCGCGGTTGAGCCGGAACATCGACGATTTCGGGTCGCCGCGCAGCGGCACGCCGCGCGCCGCGAAGAGTGCGGCGAGGTCGGAGATCAGTGCCGCCATCGGCGCCTTCACGTCGCGCTCGTAGAGATCCTTGTTCTCGACGAACCACTCGCGGTTCTGGTGGAAGTCGAGCGCGCGGAAGAAATCCAGCGCCTTCGGGCCGAAGCCGGCGAAGGTGCCGGGTGGCGATGCGGTATCCCCGGCGTCGGTTCGCCGCCCACTGGTCTTCAAGGTGCTTTTCGCGGCGCGCGCCATCGTGTCCCGGCTCCCGTCAGATCCGCCGCCCCGGAGGCGGCCGACGACACGATATCCCGCTCGGTAGGTGGTGTCGAACGCGCGGCCTGGTGTTAGCGCTAACATTGATAGCGCAAGCGCGGTCCTCGCGAACCGGAGCGCTTGCGGTAATTTCCATTTTGGTTATAATATTCCAGTCGGCTATTCGGCTCGCGAGTGCCCGATCCGCTCTTTGACATCGTGAATTTGTATAGTAGCGGCAGGCACTTAGGCCGTAATGCTAACGTAGGGGCGGGGCTTGCCCCGCCCGGGCGGCCCAAGGGCCGCCCCTACGTTAATCTCATTTCTTAGAAATGATGTGTATGATATTGTAATAAAACAAAACGTTCTACGTTTCTGGTATCGGCATCACTCGCTTAGCGAACATGTCCCTACGCGTGACTAAAATGGTAATCCGCGCACTTTTTACAGGTGGGAAACAGGAGAAGAACAGGAAATTAACAGGACAAGAAACAGGTGTTGCTCCTGTTTTTTCTGAGGTGAGATCATTTTAGATCAACAGCTTACTTGGTTACACGGCCTGTATTTTCAGGTTCCGGCGGTGGCTGCGCCCCCGCCTCGCCCCGCCAGACCTTCCAGTCCGCCTGCACCGCGTCGGCCATCCGGTGCGCCGCCTCGGTCAGCCATGCCGCCGGCCGTTCGTCGAGGTCGCGGCGCACCTGCTTCATCGCGCGGCGGCTGCCGAGATGGATGTTGGCGATCTCCCAGCCCATCGCGCGCAGCAGCTTGCGCTCCTCGCGCTTCTTCGGCAGCGCGCCGATGTCGATCTTCGAGCAGTCGGGGGCGAGGCGGCGGATCACCCAATCGTCCTTCAGCCGCAGGATCGGGTCGGGGCAGCGCACCGCGAGGTCCAGGATGTCGTTGTAGCGGATGTCGTCCTTCATGCGGTCGCCGCGGGTGCCGGCCGCCCAGACCGCGGCGGACGGCGCCACCGCCTTGGCCTCGCGGGCGACGTGCGCGCCGTGCCAGCGCGCGAGCGCCACGAAGCGCGGCCGGCCGAGACTGCCGACGCCCGCGACGCGATGGCGGACCGTGATGCGGAGGCCGTCGTCCGGCATGTTCCGGCGCAACGCCCGGCGCACCTTGTGCGGCACGGCGAGCGGTTTGTCCGGTAAGCCGTTGAGCTTGTCCCAGAACCGCACGGGGTCGCGCAGCTCGTTGATCGCCAGCGTGCGCAGCCAGCCCCGCTTCTCCTCAAGGACGAACGGCCGCCCGTCGGTCTCCAGGCCGCGACGGTAGCCGCCGAGGATCATCCCGCAGACATCCTCGGCGCTGCTCCCGATCGCTCCCTCGCGCTGGGCGAGCAGGGCGCTGGCGGCGAGCCGGACGAGATCGAGCGTGTAGGGCAGGTCGCAGGCTTCGTCGAAATCGTTGACGCCCCAGACGAGCCGCCCCTCGATGTCGCGCCACGTGCCGAAATTCTCGATATGGATGTCGCCGACCGCGAGCACGCAGGGCGCCCGGTCGAGGTCCGGGCACAGCTCCGGCCAGAACTGCATCCAGCGATAGAACGTCGCGCGGAGGAACGCGAAGGCGCCGCCGCCCATCAGCCGGTGCTTGTGCTGGAGGTCGGCGGCGATGATGTCGACATGACGGCCGAGCCATGTCTCGTAGTCGATCGTCGCCGTCTGGATCGGCGGCACGCCGGCCGGCAGCGCCGCCGCCGCATTCGCCGCAGCCGCTGTTTCCGCCGGAGCGGCGGCGCCGCCCGGTGATGTGGCGGTCCTGGTCTTCTGCGGCCCGATGTCGTCGATCATGTCCCCGGCCCGGTCCTAACCGTTACCGGGGATCAACGCCTGAGGGGCAGTTACCAGCTCGCCACGACCGCGTTCTTGAAGTGCTCCAGGACGAACTGCTTCACCTCGGGCGAGTGGTACGCCTTCACCAGCTTAGCGACCCACGGCGCGTCCTTGTCCTTCTCCTGCACGGCGAGGACGTTGGTGTAGGGCGACTCGGGATCTTCGATCAGGATCGCATCCTTCGTCGGCTGCAATCCCGCGGTCATCGCGTAGTTCGTGTTGACCGCCGAGGCGTCGAGGTCGTCGAGCGAGCGCGGGAGCTGCGCGGCGTCCAGCTCGACGATGCGGAGCTTCTTCGGGTTTTCGGTGACGTCGGGGACCGAGACCGACGTGCCGGCCTTCGAATCGAGCTTCAGCAGTCCGCCCGTCTGGAGGAGCAGGAGCGCCCGCGCGCCGTTGGTCGGGTCGTTGGGGATACCGACCCGCGCCCCGTTCGGCAGCTCGGCGAGGGTCTTCACCTTCTTCGAGTAGATCCCCATCGGGAACACGACCGTCTTCGCGACCGAGACGATCTTGTAGCCGCGGTCCTTGACCTGCCGGTCGAGGAACGGCTGATGCTGGTAGGAGTTCGCGTCGAGGTCGCCGATCGCCAAGGCGGCGTTCGGCTGGATGTAGTCGCTGAACTCGACGATCCTGAGGTCGAGCCCGTCCTGCGCCGCCGCGACCTTCTTGACCACTTCCATGATCTCGGCGTGCGGGCCGGCGGTGACGCCGACCTTGAGGGTTTCCGCGGCAGCCGCCGGGCCGGCGAGGGCGACGGCGAGGGCGAGCGCGGCGGCGAGGATTGTGGTGCCGCGCGAAAGCAACGAGCGCATCGGGTCTTTTCCTTGCTGGGGTTGATTACTTCTTGTTGAGGCGGCGCACCAGATGGTCGCCTGCGCTCTGCACAACCTGCACGAGCACGATCAGCACGACGACGACCGCCAGCATCACCTCGGCGTTGAAGCGCTGATAGCCGTAGCGGATGCCGAGATCGCCGAGCCCGCCGCCGCCGACCGCGCCGGCCATCGCCGAATAGCCGATCAGGCTGACGATCGTGATCGTCACCCCGGCGACGATGCCGGGCAGCGCCTCGGGCAGCAGCACCTTGCGGACGATCTGCAACGGCGTGGCGCCCATCGCCTGCGCCGCTTCGATCAGTCCGCGGTCGACTTCGCGCAGCGAGGATTCGACGAGGCGGCCGAGGAACGGCGCCGCCGCGAGCGCCAGCGGCACGATCGCCGCGGTGGTGCCGATCGAGGTGCCGGCGACGAGCCGAGTCAGCGGGATGATCGCGACCATCAGGATGATGAACGGGGTCGACCGCGTCGCGTTGACGATCGCGCCGAGCACGCGGTGCACGGCGCCGTTCTGGATGACGCCGCCGGGCGCCGTCGTCGCGAGGACGATGCCGAGCGGCACGCCGGCGAGGATCGCGAAACCGATCGATGCGCCGACCATCCACAGCGTCTCGACGAGCGAATCACCCAGCAGCGCGAGCATCGCTTGCGACATAGCCCAATACCTCGATCTCGATGTTCCGTGCCTTGAGGAAGTTGACCGCGCGCTCGGTCGCGCCGGTCAGCTCGACCAGCAGCGTCCCGAACGGCCGCTCCTGGATGTAGTCGATGTTGCCGCGCAGGATGTTGACGCCGACATCGCAATGGCGGACGAGGTCGCTGATGATCGGGTCGGTCGCGGTCGGGCCGACGAAGATGATCCGCGCCAGCGTCGCGCCGCCGAGAACCGGCGCCGCCGAGACCCTGCCTTGCAGGAAAGAGGGCAGCGCATCCTCGCCGCGGGCGCCGCGCACGAAGTCGCGCGTCGTCGGATGGCTCGGCCGGGTCAGGACGTCGAAGACGCCGCCCTCCTCGATCACCAGCCCGTCCTCCATGACGGCGACGCGGTCGCAGATCTCCTTCACGACCGACATCTCGTGCGTGATCAGCACGATCGTCAGCCCGAGCCGCCGGTTGATGTCCTTCAGCAGCGCGAGGATCGACAGCGTCGTCTGCGGGTCGAGCGACGAGGTCGCCTCGTCGCAGAGCAGCACCTTGGGCTCCGACGCCAGGGCACGGGCGATGCCGACGCGCTGCTTCTGGCCGCCGGAGAGCTTGGCGGGGTAGGTCAGGCGCTTCTCCGTCAGGCCGACGAGATCGAGCAGCGGCAGCACCTTCGCCTCGATCTCCCGGCGCGACATGCCGGCCAGCTCCAGGGACAGCGCGACATTGTCGAACACGGTGCGGCTCGACAGCAGGTTGAAGTGCTGGAAGATCATGCCGATCTGCCGCCGCGCCGCGCGCAGCGCCCCGCCGCCGGACAGCGCGGTCAGGTCAGCGCCGTCGACCAGCACCGTCCCGCCGTCCGGCCGCTCCAGCAGGTTGATGCAGCGGATCAGCGTCGACTTGCCGGCGCCGCTGCGCCCGATCACGCCGAAGATCTCGCCGCGCCGCACCGACAGCGACACGCCGCGCAACGCGTCGACGGCGCCGGACGGCGTCTGAAATCGCTTGGTCAGGTTGCGCAGCTCGATCATGCCCGGTCCCGAGACGTCCTTGTCCTGAAACGAAAAAACCGCCGCAGCAAAGCTGGGCGGTTCGGCACCGTCCCGCTTTAGCTGCATTTGTAACGCGCCCGCAAGCTGTGGCTCAAATCGGCGCGACCGGGGATTTAGGAACCTTGCCGCGATGCGTCAAGGGCGGACAGGGTGCGAAGGTCTCCGGGTCAGGCCGATACGGCGCCGTAGTACAGGGTCACCGTGTGCTTCGCCTCGGCAAAGAACAGCCACCGCTCTATCAGGATGCCGAGCGTGCCGAGCAGCGCCGCCGCGAGTTGCGCCACGGTCGCCGCCCACCCGTGGCTGCCGAACAGCGCGGCGGCGGTGAGGGTCAGCGCGGCGGGTCCGACGAAGCCGAGCAGGAGGGCGAGGCGGCGCAGCTTCGCGGCGTGCTTGCGCGCCACCCGATAGCCCATTTCCTTCAGCAGGTAGTTGTCCTCGGTGTGCGGCGGATCGAGCAGCCGGACCTTGCCCAGGCCGCCGAGCCCGGTCGCGGTCTCCGGCGTGCTGACGCTCCGCGTCGTGTCGATGAAGCGCCAATAGCCGAATTTCAGCGCCGCGGCGGCGGCGGTCGCAACGAGCGCCAGCGCCGCGTGCAGCGGCCGGAAGCCGCCGGTGAGCATCGCCAGCGCGGCGAGCCACAGCGCCCCGGTCATCGCCGAGAGCGCGAGATAGGTCGGCACCGTCCAGCCGTTGCACCAGCGCTGGATGGGCTTGAGCGAGCGGTAGATCATCGCCGTGCAGATCACGGTGACGATTGCGCCCGCGGCGGCGAGCAGGCCGGCGGCGGACGTTGCCGGGCCGGTCGATCCGAATCCGGCCCACAGCAGCGCGAACAGGCCGGCGGGCACGTAGGTCGCGACCGCGGCGACGCCCTCGCGCGACAGCCACGAGCTGCGCCACTGCGAAAAGGCGCGCCACGCCCGCTCCGGGCGGCCGAGATGCAGGGTCGAGGAGAGCAGCCCCAGCGTCACGAGGCCGAGCGCCAGCGCGAGCGCGAGCGCGCCGAACGGCCGGTCCCCCGGAACGAGACCGAACGGCGCCAGGAGGCCGGTCAGCGCGAGCAGGCCGTAGCCGGCGCCCGAGGCCGTGGTGAAGACGATGACGGAGAGCGCAGGATGCACGGTACGTCGGCCGGTCGGCGCTGGCGGGAATGGGTGCGGCGGCGGGAGGTCAGAGGTCGACGCGGCGCCAGCCGTCGGGGCCGAGCGCCTCCAGCGGCTGGAAGCGCGTCTTGTACGACATCTTCGGGCTGCTGCCGATCCAGTAGCCGAGATAGACGTAGGGTGCGTCGCGCCGCCGCGCCGCCTCGACGAGCCACAGCACGGCGAAGGTGCCGAGGCTGCGCTCGACCAGCGCCGGGTCGAAGAAGCTGTAGACCGCGGAATAACCGTCGTCCAGCCGGTCGACGAGGCAGCCGCCGACAAGGCGGCCGCGACCTCCGCCGTCGCGCAACTCGATCAGCGCGCTATCGACCGGGCTGTCCTCGATCATCAAGCGGTAGTCGCCGAACGTCATCGCCGCCATGTCGCTCTGCGCATGTCGCGACCGCTGGTAGCGGACGAAGAGACGATACTGTTCCGGGGTTGCGACGGGCGACGCTTCGATGCCCCTAAGGTCGACGTTCGCGGCGAGGACGCGCCGCTGCGACCGGCTCGGCGCGAACGCATGCACGTCGATCCGCACCGGCACGCACGAGGCGCAGCCGGCGCATGCGGGCCGGTACGCCAGATGATGGCTCCGGCGGAAGCCGGCGCGCGAAAGGTCGTTGTACAGCGCCTCGCCGTCGCGCGGCGCAAGCTCGGTGACGAGCTTGCGCTCGACGCGGTTCGCCAGATAGGGGCAGGGCAGGGACGAGGTACGGTAGAAATGCTGCAATGGCGTTACGAGCGGCGCCCGGTCGGCCCGCGACTGCTCGCGCCCGGCCTCCCGTTTCAGATCGCCGCCGCCTTCCAGCATCCTAACCATTCCTTCCGCGGCACCTTAGGGCCTGCTCGGGTAGGCCCTGAGCCGCCCGGCTCGTTTCCCAGCGGCAATTATGACCGAAGCACGGACGCTTTCGCCACTCAGAAGCGCGGCGGCGGCGGCAGGATTTCCGGTCCGGCGGGCCGCCGCACCACCACCGTTCCGGCGAGGAAGTCGTGCACCGTGCGTCGCCGCGCATTGAGCAGAGCCACTATGAGGATCAACGATCCCGTCGCGGCGATCGTCGCATAGAACAGGAGGCTTTGCGCCGCCGCCTGGATGTAGCCCGGCTTGCCGCCGCTCCAGGTGCGGACCTCCAGATCGAAGAACTGCATGCCGAGCGTCGCCGAGGCCGGGCCGCCGATCAGCCATGTATGGTAGGCGATCACCAGGACCGAGAAGGACGGGAGCAGCGCGAAGAGGAAACCCAGCAGGCCGAAGCTGACGACGGTCAGGGCGGTGAGGACGAGCATCAACAGTCCGAAGACGATGCCCAGGATCACGGCATCGACGGCGAAGGCGGCGACGCGGCGCCACAGCACGCCGTCGAGCAGCTCGGGATTGGCGGCCGGGTTCGGAAAGACGTCGGAGCCGCCGAGCGCCGTATCGAAAGAGAAGGACATGTCGGTTCGTCGAGACCCGCCGTGCAGCGATGCCCCGAATGTAGGAAGGCGCTCGCCGGGCGCAATGCCGCCACGCGACGTTCAGCGTCGCGCGGCTGCTCCGTCGTCCGCCGCGGCCGCCTGCACGGTCCTTCCCGCCGGCTTCTGCTCGCGCAGCAGGACGATGCTGATGCGGCGGTTGCGCGGCGAGGCCGGCTGATCGGCGATCAGCGGCTCGCGGTCGGCCATGCCGACCACCCTGGCGACCCGCTCCGCCGGCAGGCCGCCCTGGACGAGGGCGCGCCGGCTCGCATTGGCGCGGTCGCTCGACAGCTCCCAGTT
>DASWRT010000502.1:0-3625 GCA_036403035.1 Allostellaceae bacterium
CCTGCGCGGGCCTTATTTCGGCCTCGTCACTCTCGTAGCGGTGCTGCTGCTGCAGAACGCGATTGTGATCTTTGCCGGCGTCACCGGCGGCGAGATCGGGATGACGGTTCCGGACGTGCTCTCGATCGACGCCGACGACAACTACTGGTGCGCGCTCGCCTTCCTCGTCGTCTGCGGCGTCATCCTGTTCGGCCTGTCGCGCTCGGCGATGGGCCTCATCCTCCAGGCGAGCGGGCAGGACGCCGTCGAGGCGCAGGCGCTCGGCTTCAACGTCACCAAGCACAAGCTCGCCGCCTTCTGCATCAGCGCGGTCTTCTCGGGGATGGCCGGCGCGATGCTGGTGTTCTATATGGGGACAGCCTCGGTCGACACCGTGATCGACATCTCGATCGGCGTTCAGATCATCATCTCCGCCGTGCTCGGCGGCCGTCGCACCATCATCGGCGCGGCGCTCGGCGCCGTGTTCCTGATCCTTGCGGGCGAGGCCCTGCGGCCTCTCGGCCAGCTCAATACCTTCGTCGTATCGGCGGTCGCGCTCGCGGTGATCCTGTTCTTCCCTGACGGCATGCTCGGCAATGCGCTGCGAGCGGGAGAGCGCGAATGAGCGTCATCGCCACCACCACCACTACCGCTGCTGCTGCCGCCGACACCGGCGCCGGTCCGGTCCGCCTGGAGATCAGCGGCCTCAGGAAGCGCTTCGGCGGCCTTGTCGCCGTGAACGACATCGGCTTCCGGATCCGCGGCGGCGAGATCCTCGGCCTGATCGGGCCGAACGGGTCCGGCAAGTCGACGGTGATGAAGCTGATCATGGGGATCGAGCGGCCGAATGCCGGCACGGTGAAGCTCGACGGCGTCGATGTCGCCGGCTGGCCGTCGCACCGCATCGCGCGGGCCGGCGTCGGCATCGTCTTCCAGCATTCCCGGCCGCTGCACCGGCAGACCGTGCTGGAGAACATCAAGCTGGCCCTGCTGCCGGATTCGCTGCTGCGCCTCGTCGCCGCGCCGGGCGTCGACGAGAGGGCCCGCGCGATCGCCGAGCGCGTCGGCCTGGGCAAGGTCATGCACCGCCATCCGCTGACGCTGCCGTTCGCCGACCTGCGCCGGATGGAGATGGCGAAGGCGATCGCGCGCGATCCGAAGCTCGTGCTGGTCGACGAGCCCTTCGCCGGGCTGACCGCGGGCGAGGTCGCAGACTTCTCGGAGCTGATCCGCGGCTTCCGCGCCGAGGGCCGCGCCGTGCTGCTGGTCGACCACAACGTCAAGAGCGTCGCGGCGCTCGCCGACCGCATCTTCGCGATGTATCTCGGCGAGTACGTCGCCGAGGGCACCGCCGACGAGGTGATGCGCAACGAGACGGTGCGCCGCGTCTATCTCGGCGGCAAGATCGAATCGTTCGAGCGCGGCTCCGGTGAAGCGCTCGCAGCGGATGCGCCGCCGCTGCTTCGCGTCGACGGCGTCAGCGTCCTCTATGGAAAGGCGCAGGCGCTGGACAAGGCGAGCATCCAGGTGCGCCAGGGCGAGTTCGTCTCCATCGTCGGGCTGAACGGCGCCGGCAAGACGACCCTGTTCAACGCGATCTCCGGCCTCGTGCCCTATTCGGGGACCATCGAGTTCGCCGGGCAGAGCCTCAAGGACAGGACCGCGGCGTCGATCGCCCGCGGCGGCGTCGTGCAGTGCCCGGAGACGCGCGAGCTGTTCGGCGACATGAACGTGCGCGAGAACCTCGACCTCGGCGGCCAGCATCTGCCGGCGTCGGCGCGCGACAAGCAGCTCGCCTGGCTCTTCGACCTGTTCCCGATCCTGAAATCCCGCCAGGGGCAGGCGGCGCGCACGCTCTCCGGCGGCGAGCAGCAGATGCTCGCGATCGCCCGCGCGCTGATGATGCAGCCGAAGCTGCTGATCCTCGACGAGCCGACCCTCGGCCTCGCACCGGTGATCCTGGAGCAGCTGTCCAAGGCGCTTGAGCTGATGCGCCGGACGACGCCGATCACCGTGCTGCTCGGCGAGCAGAACGTCACCTTCGCCCTGCCGCACGCCGACCGCGTCTACGTCCTGGATCACTCCCGCATCACCTGGGAAGGCGATCCCGCCCGCTTCGCGCGGGAGAAGGGGACGGGGTATCTTTGATATCGGCGCTGTTTAGGCCGGCACCTTGCCGGCCGGAACCGCGCGCGTCCTGCGGTGGAACCGCAGCGTCAGCAGGACCGCGACCACGGCGAGCCCGATCGCGAGCCCCCACCACAGGCCGGGCGCGCCTCCGCCGAAACGGAAGGCGAGGGCGTATCCGCTCGTGAAGCCGATGCCCCAGTAGCCGAACGCCGCCAGCAGCATCGGGGTCCGCGTGTCGCGCAGTCCGCGCAGGCCGCCCGCGGCCACCGCCTGGACGCCGTCGGCGATCTGGAACACCGCCGCGACGAACAGCAGCGTCACCGCGATGCGGATGGTCTCGGCGTTGCCGGGATCGCCCGGATCGAGATACAGCCCGATGATCGCCCGCGGCGCCGCGAGCATCGCGACGCCGGTCAGCGTCATGAAGCCCCCGCCCAGCCCGATCGCGACGAACCCGGCGCGGCGCGCCTCGGCGGGGCGGCCGGCCCCGGTCCAGTAGCCGACCCGCACGTTCGCCGCCTGGGCGACCGCGAACGGCACCATGAAGGCGAAGGAGGCGACGTTGAGCGCGATCTGGTGCGCCGCCAGCGCCGCCGTTCCGATCAGCCCCGCGAGCAGCCCCACCGACTGGAACAGCGTCACCTCGACGCCGTAGGTGACGCCGACCGGCAGGCCGACGCGCAGCAGTTCGCCGAGCACCGGCAGCACCGTCGGCGTGCGCCTTTGTCCCGGCGCCCGCGACGGGACCGCCCAGCGGCGCAGCGATGGCGTGAGGTGCACGACCGCCAGGAGCGACAGCGCCGTGCCCCAGAGCGTCGCCGCCGTCGCCGTCGCCGAGCCGATCAGGCCGAGTCGCGGCAGCCCCCACGCGCCGTGGATCAGGCCGTAATTCAGCAGCCCGTTGACGCCGACCGCGGCCAGCGTCACCCACAGGATCACGCGCGGCCGGTCGATTGCCGGCAGGAACGCGCGCATCAAGCCGAGCCCGATCAGCCCGCCCGGCACGCCCCAGCGCAGCACGTGCTCGTACCGTCCGACGTCCCGCGCGAGGCCGGACGGCTCGCCCAGCGCCGTCAGGATCGGTGCGGCGAAGCTCAGCAGCAGGAAGGCCGGGACCGCCAGCAGCGCGACCAGCAGCAGCCCGGTCCGGAACACCGCCGGCGCCCGCTCCGGGCGGCCGGCGCCGCGCGCCTGCGCGACCAGCACCGCCACCGCGCTCAGCACGCCTTGGAGCAGCAGGACCGTGGTGAAGAACAGGCCGGCGCCGAGGCCGCCCGCCGCGAGCGCGCCGCTGCCGAGCGATCCGAGCAGCACCGTGTCGGTGACGCCCATCGCCATCTGCGCCACTTGGGCGACCGCCAGCGGCGCGGCGAGACGCACCGTGTCGGCGATGTGGCGTCGCAGCGACAGGGGCGGCGGCTGCGTCGCGGGCAGGACGTCATGCATCGGGAGGGAACCTCGCTCGGGGTCGGCCTCCTACACGAACCCGCCGCCCGCACCAAGCCGCTTCGCCGCA
>DASWRT010000503.1:0-11805 GCA_036403035.1 Allostellaceae bacterium
GCCCGTGCTGCATCGAGCACGCGCTCTGGTAGGTGACGCGCCGCCCCGGCGGGATCGCCGCCGGCTTCAGCCCCAGCTCGGCCATCAGCTCGGTCACGTCCTTCGTCAGGAGCGAGATCCGCTTCGCCTTCTCGGCATAGGCGGGGTCCTCGCGAAACATGAAGCCGTAATCCTTGACCGTCGTGCCGCAGCCGGACGCGTTGATGACGACGGCGTCGAGGCCGCCGCCCTTGTCGATCTCGCGGGTCCAGGCGTCGATGTTGGCGCGGGCGAACGCCTTGCCGTCCTGCCCGAGATGGTGCGTCAGCGCCCCGCAGCAGCCGGCGCCCTTGGCGACGACCACCTCGCAGCCGTGCCGTGTCAACAGCCGGACGGTCGCCTCGTTGATGTCCGGCGCCAGCACCTGCTGCGCGCAGCCGGTCATCAGCGCCACCCGCTTCCGCGGCGGCCCGCCCTCGGCCGGGAAGACCTGCGGCTTGTCGACCGGCGACGGGCTTGGAATCGAGGACGGAGCGAGGCCGAGCATCGCGCCGAGCGATTTGGGGAGGAGGCGCGCGAACGGCCGACCGAACCGTGCCCCGACCAGCGCGAGGCGGAACAGGCGCGGATGCGGCAGCACGGTGCCGAGCAGCCGCCGCAGCGCGCGCTCCTGGGCCGGGCGCTTGTAGTGCGTCTCGATGTAGTGCCGGCCGTGGTCGACGAGGTGCATGTAGTGCACGCCCGACGGGCAGGTCGTCATGCAGGAGAGGCAGGAGAGACAGCGATCGATGTGCGTGACCACTTCCTTCGGCGCGCCCTGGTCGCGCTCCAGCATCTCCTTCATCAAGTAGATGCGGCCGCGCGGGCTGTCCAATTCGTCGCCGAGCAGCACGTAGGTCGGGCACGTCGCCGTGCAGAACCCGCAATGGACGCAGTTGCGCAGGATCTTCTCGGATTCCTGGAAGTCGGGATCCGCGAGCTGGGCGAGGGTGAAGTCCGTCTTCATCGGAAATAGCTTCGATCGTGTCAGACGCCGCGGTAGACGCGGCCGGGGTTGAAGATGCCGTGCGGGTCGAAACTCTCCTTCACGCGCTTGGTCAGCTCCGCGAGGGCCGGCGCTTGCGGTTCGAACACTGGCACGGCGGCGCGCACCGGGTCGGGAGCGCGCACCAGCGTGGCGTGCCCGCCGCCGTTCGCCGCGATCGCGGCACGGATCGACGCGGCGCCTGCGTCGCGGTCGCCGGCATCCGAAGGCGCCGCGACCCAGAGCAGCCCGCCGCCCCAGTCATAGAAGTGCTGCGCGTCGCCATCGAGCGCACGGGCGATTGCCGCTGCGACCGCCGATGCCATCGACGGCGTCACCGAGAGGCGCCAGATCGCCCGCCCCGCCGCAGCGGCAGCGCCGCCCGTCCCCCCGGCGAGCAGCGGGCCGACCTCCGCGATCTCCTGCCAGAAGCGGACGCTGTTCATGCTGTGCAGCTCCTCGGTCGCCGCTGCCCCTTGGCCGCCGAGCATCTCCCGCAGCGCACGGGTCCGGTACTCGACCGACGGGCCCGGTCCTTCGACGCGCAGTGCCGTCACCGACGTTCCGGCCTCGGCGACGTAGGAGACGCCCGACGCCGCCGCGAGGCCGGCCGGCAGGTGCGCCGCCGCCGAGACCTCGTGCGGCGCGTTGAGCGCGTCGGACAGCGCGCGGACCGCCGCCGCGTCGTCAAGCCCGAGCAGCAGCACGGTCCGCGTCTTCTCCGGCCGCGGCAGGACCTTCACCGTCACTTCCGTCATCGCGGCGAGCGTGCCGTAGCCGCCCGCCAGCAGCTTGCAGAGGTCGTAGCCGGTGACGTTCTTGACCACCTGACCGCCCGCCTTGAAGACCTCGCCGCGCCCGTTGATGCATCGGACGCCGAGGAAATGGTCGCGTGCCGCGCCGGCACGGATGCGCCGTGGACCGGAGAGGTTGCAGGACAGCACGCCGCCGAGCGTCGGCGACGTGCCCTGGCCGCCGCTCCCGAGCAGCGCCCGCCAATCGACCGGCTCGAAGGCGAGCATCTGCTTGCGCTCGGCGAGCGCCTTCTCGATGTCGGCGAGCGGCGTCGCGGCGCCCGCGGTCAGCACCAGCTCCGCGGGCTCGTACTCGCGGATCCCGGCGAAGGCCGAGAGGTCGAGCGTATGCTCGACCTGCAACGGCCGGCCGAGCGCCCGCTTCGACCCGCCGCCGACGATCTCCAGCGGCTGCTCCTCGGCCATCGCCCAGGTGACGAGGTCCGCCACCTGCCGGTCGTCCGTCGGTCTGTAGTTGGTCATCGCCTCTCGCCCGCCGCTCGGCCGATATCAGAAGCGCGGCAGGTCGGGATGACGGACCTGCCCGCGATGGATGTGGACCCGGCCCAGCTCGGCGCAGCGGTGGAGCTGCGGGAACATCTTGCCGGGGTTGAGCAATCCCTGCGGATCGAAGGCGCATTTGAGCCGCTGCTGCTGCGCGAGGTCGACCTCGTTGAACATCGCCGGCATCAGGTCGCGCTTCTCGACGCCGACGCCGTGCTCGCCGGTCAGCACGCCGCCGACCTTGACGCACAGCTTCAGGATCTCGGCGCCGAACTCCTCGGTCTTTTCCAGCTCGCCGGGAACGTTGGCATCATAGAGGATCAGCGGATGCAGGTTGCCGTCGCCGGCATGGAACACGTTCGCGACGCGCAGCCCGTAATGCTTCTCCAACTCGCGGATGCGCGCCAGCACCTCCGGTAGCCGCTTGCGTGGGATCGTGCCGTCCATGCAGTAATAGTCCGGGCTGATCCGGCCGACCGCTGGGAACGCCGCCTTGCGCCCGGCCCAGAAGGCAAGCCGCTCCTCCTCGTTCTGACTTACGCGCTTCGAGACGACGCCATTCGCGTCGGCAAGGCGCTCCACTTCGCCGATGAGGTGATCGATCTCCGGCTGGCAGCCGTCCAGCTCGACGATCAGCAGCGCCTCGACGTCGAGCGGATAGCCCGCGTTGACGAACGCCTCGGTAGCGTGGATCGCCGGGCGGTCCATCATCTCCATGCCACCGGGAATGATGCCGGCGGCGATGATGTCGGCGACGCAGTTCCCGGCCGCCTCGTTGCTGGGGAACCCCAGCAGCAGGGCCCGCGCGCCCGGCGGCTGCGTCAGGATACGCACCGTGACCTCGGTGACGACGCCGAGCAGACCCTCGGAGCCGGTCATCACGCCGAGCAGGTCGTAGCCGGCGCCGTCATACTGCTTGCCGCCGAGCCGCACGATCTCGCCGTTCATCAGCACCATCTCGATGCCGAGCACGTTGTTGGTGGTCAGCCCGTACTTGAGGCAGTGCACGCCGCCCGAGTTCTCGGCGATGTTGCCGCCGATCGTGCAGGCGATCTGGCTCGACGGGTCGGGCGCGTAATAGAAGCCGGCGTCCTGCACCGCATGCGAGATGCCGAGGTTGGTGACGCCGGGCTGCACGACGACGCAGCGGTTGTCGTAATCGATGTCGAGGATGCGGTTGAACTTGCCGAGGCCGAGCAGCACGCCGTCCTCAAGCGGCAGCGCGCCGCCCGACAGCGACGTGCCGGCGCCGCGCGGCACGACCTTGATCCCTTTCTCGCGGCAGTAGCGCAGGATACGGCTGACCTGTTCGGTGGTGTTCGGCAGGACGACGACCATCGGGACCTGCCGGTAGGCGGTGAGCCCGTCGCTCTCGTAGGCGCGCCGCGCATTCTCGTCGACGATCACGCCCTCGCCCGGCACGATGCCGCGGAGCCCCGCGACGATCTCGTCACGCCGCGCCAAGACGCCGGCATCCGGCGGCTGCATCTTCATCGCGCCCTCCTCCCGTCATTTCCGGTCGCGCTTGGTCAGGCTGGTCTGACCAAGACTGCCGAACTCCAGTATATAGGAGACCCGATGCGGAAGGGGAGATCAAGGGCGGAGGACGGCGTACGCTAGCCGGCCGCTTTCCGAGGCCGACCGGGTTGCGGCCGCTTCGGCGTCGACGCCGGCAGCTTGACGCTGAGCATGCCGCTTATGTCAGCGGCCGCGGCGAGTGCGGCATCCTTCACCGTCGTTTCCAGAAGCGGTTCGATGTCGTCGCGCAGCCCCGAGACGCCTAACGCGCCGACCAGCTCCCCGCCGAAACCGAAGACCGGAACGGCGACTCCGGCGCCCAGCGAGTCCCTGTCGCCGATCCCGATGAAATACCCCTTCTCACGGACGTCGTCGTAAATCTCCCCGGGTTCGCCGTTGAAGGCGAGCAGAACGCGTGCCGGCGTGCCGCGATCCAGGGGCAAGTGCGTCCCTTCGTGGACATTTGGAACCCATCCGGTATTGGCGTTGTGGCGATACAGGCAGATGCGCTTGTCGCCTTCGCGGATATAGAAGACGGCGGTGTGCCCGGTTTGCTGTACCAGACGCGCCATCACCGGACGAACGATCTGCGCCAGATCGAACGATGCCTCGTAGACCTTGCCGAGGTGGAGGAGCATCGGACCGAGCCGGTAAAGGCCGTCGCTGGTGCGGACGAGGAAGCCGAGGTGGATCAGCGAGCCGGTCATCCGATACGCCGAGCTGCTGGAGAATCCGGTCCGCTCGGCGATCTGCCGCAGCGTGAGCCGGGGTTGCGCGACCGAGAACGCGGTGAGCAGCGACAAAGCGTTCTCGACGGCCGCGGTGCGGTAATTCAGCTCCGGGGTGGCACGTCTGTTCTCGTTCGGCTTGCCGTACGTATCCTGGTCGTCGCGCATGAGAGTCCGTCATGTCGTACGCTGGCGAAAAAGCGTTCAAGATCGGCGGGTGCCCGCCGGCCGTCGAGAAAACCGCGGCGGCGCGCCGCAAGCCGGCTTCCGCGCCGACATAGGTCTGCCGGAACAGCCGTCAACGGCCTGCTCCGGAATCGGCCGCGGCGGGCGGCACCGCATCGACGAAGCGGTTTGTGTACGTGTCCGCCATGCGGATCGGTGTCGCCCTGAATGCCTCTTCGAACGTCGCGATCAGTTGCACGGGGCGCGCGAGATCGGCCGGATCGAACCGCCCGACGGCGGGGAAGATATCCTTCGTCGCCTCGAGCGTCGCGACGAAGACGTCGCGCCCACCGAGACGGTATTCCACGGGCGTCGCGTCGGCAATGTCGACCGCCGTGTGATCGTGAATGAAGGCAAGCGCCTTCGCAAAGGCGTTGACGAGCCGCTGCGTCGTTACCGGGTTCTGCTCGATGAAGCCGGCGGTGGTGTAAAGGCAGGTGAACGGATAGTCGCCGCCGAGGATGGCGCGGGTCTGCTCGATGCTCCGTATGTCGAGGATCACCTTGGCGAGGCCGCTGCGCTGCATGACCGTTATCGCCGGGTCCTGATGCACGACGGCGTCCATCGACCCGGTCTCCATGGCGGCGATCGCATTCTTGCCCGACCCGATCGGCACGATGCGGACATCGTCCGGCGCGAGGCCGGCATCCGCCCTCACCTTGCGGAAGATGTAGTCGAGCGCGGTCCCGGAAGACGTGATGCCGACCGTCGCACCTTTGAGATCGCGGACCGTGCGTATCCTCTCCGCGAGATCCTTGCGGACGGCGACGGCGATACCGGGCGCATTGTTGAGCAGGATGACGCAACGGACGTCCTTTCCCCGCGCCTGCATGCGAGCGGTGTAGTCATAGGCGCCGACCACGGCGTCCGACGAACCGCCGATCAGCGATTCGAGAGCCTTGGTCCCGCTTGCCTGAAAATTCTGCACATCGACATCCAGCCCCTGTTCCCGAAACCACCCGTTCGCATGCGCAAGCGGCAGCGGTAGAAAGCCGATGATGAATGAGCCGATCGATACACTGACGTGGGACCGTTCGATCGTCTCCGCGCTTCCCGCCGACGACGCCGCGAAGGATGCAATCGCCGCCAGCCAGACCAACAGCCACCGCACCATTTCCTCGATCCCTTGAACTGCCGCCATCGGGCGTCGTTCTTGCCGCGCGCTGCGTCAGCATAAACGGAAAAACGCCGGACCGATAACCCGGGGTTATGGAACCGCCCACGAGCTTAACTCCGGAACGGGGTGCCGGGCATTCCGCGAATTCCCTCGTCCCCGCCCGCCCGCCCGCGGGGAGATGATTGCGTGCCCGCCAGGCGCCGCGCACCGGCGAGGTGGCCGGCAATTTCATGACCGAACTCGTCGCGCATCACGGCCACCCTCCTCTTCCCGGCTCTTCCGGCGGTACTGAGTTGGAACGGCCGAGCCACCCCGCCGCTGTCTTCCGTCAGCCGATGGTAACCCTATGATTTTTTCCTTCCAAGAAATTGTGATTTCTCAGTTGAAAAATCCACTCTAGACTTAGCAGGTAGTTCAGGGCTAAACTGCATCATTGGTTCGTTCTTGCTAGTCATTCAACCAAGGCAGTAGTCGAATGACGCGCATGGCGGAGTTGAGTTCCGTGGTCGCAACGCGCATCGCCTCGGATAAGGAACACACCGGTTCATCGATATCGGCCGCCACCGTCTACTGCCTGCCGCAGCAGGCTGTCGTCGGCGCGGACGAGACCGACCGGACTGTCGCGCGCTATCTCTTGTGCCGTCTCGGCGACGAGGCGGCGGGATACGCAGAGAGGACTGCCCGCCGGCTGGCCGCGGCAGGACGGCGGGACGAGTCCGCGGCGTGGTCCGCGATCGCCGATGCGATTGCCGACGCGCAATGCCGGCCGGGAGCGGACGAATTGCGCTTGAAAGCGGCCCGGTGCCGGCGCCTCGCCAATGGGATCGCGAATGCGACCGACCCGACACGGGAGCGACTGCTCGACCTCGCCGCCGAGTTCGACAGGAAAGCCGTCGCCGCACTCGTGACAGAGGCCGCGATGGCAGGAGCGCCGCCGCTGCCGCGGTGAGTGCCGGCGATCAGGATTCAGACATCACTGTGCCGTCGCGCGGCTGATCGATTCCGCAGGCATGGACGCCAAGCGGCACGGCCGGCTCCGCGCCGGCCAAGCGGTCTTCAAGGTACAATTCCACCGCAGAGGACGCCGAGAACCGCGGAGGTTCGCAGAGCCATGATACCGTCGGCCTCGGTCGTTGACCGATGCCGAGCGGGTTTGCTCAAACGCCGCACGGGCTCAGCCAACGGCCGATGAGTCAAGCTCAACGGCCGTTGGTATGATTTCTCGCGCGCCGCAGGCGCGCAGCCGATTGCTCTCCGATCCTTCGCGGTAAAGAGCGCTTCTATTTCTTCTCGGGCGCCAAGCGGCCGGTCGCGGCGCACTGCGCCGGACACGCGAAAACGGCCGCGCCATGGGCGTCGGCCGTCGGACGGACCGGGAGATCTGCGGAACGGCCGGCGGCGGCGCGCGGAAGCGCCGCCGCCGCTCCTCGCGTCAGCCCTGGCGGGCCTTGAACCGCGGATTGACTTTGTTGATGACGTAGACGCGCCCCTTGCGGCGCACCACGCGGCAGTTCTTGTCGCGCTTCTTCAGCGACTTCAGCGAGTTGGCGATCTTCATGGCGCGGACTGTCTCTGTCTCGTGCGGCGCGGGAAAGGCGCGGAAAATATGGGGCGCGCCCGCCGCTGTCAACCGCGCGCGTTGCCTGCTGCGATCGCATACAGCCGACACAGGCGAAGGCTCCCCGAGTCGAGCGCGGCGAGGCGGCGCATCCAGAACTCGGCGGCCTCGACAATGCTGAGGAGCTGCGGCTTCGCCAGCGACCGCAGGTCGACCTCGTCGAGCAGGCGCTTCCACCCCTGGATGATCAGCGCGCGGTACAAGTCCGTGCCGTCCTCGACGATACGGAGGTCGAAGCCGAGCCCGGACAGGCAGTCCCGGTACTGCGCCACCGTCCAGAGCTGGGGCGGCACCGGCTCGGCCGAGGCCCAGGCGGCGAGCGCCGGGCCCGCCGGCACCGCCGCATCGCGCACGAACTCCGTCAGGAGGAGCTGGCCGTTCGCCTTCATGCCTTCGCGCACGACGCGGAGCAGCCGCTCCTTCCCGGCGAGCGCGAAGGTCGCGGTACGGCCGAAGACGCAATCGAAGGCGTTTCGGCGCAGCTCGACCGCGTCGGGGTTGTAATGCGCCACCGACGCCTTCTTTTCGAGCTTTGCCGCCTTGGACAGCGCCATGCCTTTCTGCGCCGCCTCCAGCGACCGTTCGAGGCCGGTCACGTAGGTCCCGAAGACCTTTGCGACCGCGCGCGGCGCGCCGCCCAGCTCGGCCGACAGGTCCAGCATGCTCATCGCCGACGTCAGGCCGCACGGCTTCAGCAGCGCGCAGACATACTCCTCGCCGCCGGGCGACAGGAAGCCCTCGCCCCACAACCATTGCGCGAGTTGGAAGAGATCGAGCGCCGGCGCCGGCGCCCCATGGTCATCCGCGTCCTTGCCGGTCCGGCCGTGCGGTGCGGGGATGGCAGCAGAAGCGCCGGCTGCCGGCGCGGCGGACGGATCGACCCCGTCCCACCAGGCCTTCAGCCGGTCGAGAAATCGCGCGGCCCCGTCCGCCGATACTCCCGGCGCCGCCATCAGCGCCATGAACTCCCCAAAGTCCGCTCCCCCGCCACGGGCGATGCCGACGCCCCGGCATGATCCGGAACGACGTTCTCGCACCTGCCCCCGCTCCGTCAAGTGAGCGTAGGATTGAAGGCATGTCCCGAAGCCCAGATATCTTCGCGAAACCGTCATCGGGAGTGTCGGACAGCCTAACCGTCGCCGAGCACGCCCGAGACGAGGCGGGCCAGCTCGACCGCGTTGCGGGCGCCCATCTTTTCGAGAATGCGAGCCCGATGCACCTCGACCGTGCGCATCGTGATGCCGAGTTCATCGGCGATCTGCTTGTTGCGGAACCCGGCGAGCAGCCGGTTCAGCACCTCCCGCTCGCGGCCCGAAAGCTCGGCGAGCCGGGCCTCGATCGCCTGCCGGCGCGAGCGGTTCCCGGCGCGCTCCGACGCTTTCGCGATCGCGCGCAGCACGCGGTCGACCAGCTCGTTGTCGTTGAACGGCTTCTCCAGGAAGTCGGCGGCTCCCTTTTGGAGGACCTCGACCGCGATCGGCACGTCGCCATGCCCGGTCAGGAAGACCACCGGCTGCGCCGCGCCGCGGGCGAGCAGGCGCTCGAACAGCTCCATGCCCGACATCGGGCCCATGCGGATATCGATGACGATGCAGCCTTCGATGTCCGGGCTGTAGGCGTCGAGGAAGGCTTCGCCCGACGGCCAGCCGTGCGCGACCACGCCGCGCGACTTGAACAGCCACGCAAGCGCGTCGCGGATCGCCGGGTCGTCGTCGACGATGTGCACGACCGGCGGCCGCGACGGCGGTATCTCCGGAATCGTCATGCCGCCGCCTCCGCGCTCGCCCCCGGCAGCACGACGACGAACCGCGTCCCGCCGCCGGCGCGCGGCTCGAACCACAGCCGCCCCCTGTGCAGCTCGATGATCGAGCGGCAGATGTTGAGCCCCATCCCCATGCCTTCGCGCTTCGTCGTGACGAAGGGCTGGAAGACGCGGCCGGCGATGTCGGCCGCGATGCCGTGTCCGCGGTCGTCCACCGCGATGCTCGGCTCGCCGTCGGCGGTGACGCCGACCGTGACGGCGATCACGCGGCTCTCCCTCGGCAGGCCGGCCATCGCGTCCGCCGCGTTGCGGATCAGGTTCAGCAGGACCTGCTCGATCAGCACGCGATCGGCGGCGACCGCCGGGACGCCGCCGACCGCCGCCACCGTCAGGCGAACGCCGTGCCGGCGCGCGTCGCCGGCCGCGAACGCGACCGTCTCCTGAACGAGCGACACGAGGTCGCAACGGCCGAACCGCGGCTCGCGCTTGCGAACGAAATCGTAGATCCGGTGGATGATCGACCCGGCGCGCTGCGCCTGGGTCCCGAGCTTCTCCATCGCCTCGACCAGCTCGGCCGGCTCGTATGTTCCGCCGCGCAGCAGGTTGAGGCATCCGGCGCCGTAGCTGGCGATCGCCGCGAGCGGCTGGTTCAACTCGTGCGCGAGGGTCGACGCCATCTCGCCCATCGTGATGAGGCGCCCCGTCGCCTGGAGCTTCTCCATCTGCCGCCGCGCCAGCTCTTCGGCATGCTTCCGGTCGGTCACGTCGAGGACCGATCCCATCCAGCCGATATGCCGCCCCTCGGCGTCGACCAGCGGCGCCTCGTAGATGAGCGCGTCGAACCGCTCGCCGTTCCGCCGCCGGAATCCCAGCTCGAACCCCTCGCTCGACGCCGCGCCGCTCAGCACCGCCTCGTGCCGGGCGAGCGTGTCGTCCATCATCTCGGGCAGCCAATAGGGCATCGGCGGCTCGCGGCCGACGAGTTCCTCGGCGCTCCAGCCGACCATCCGGCAGAATGCCGGGTTGACGTAGATGATGCGGCCTTCCAGGTCGCGGGCGCGCATCCCCACCGTCAGCGAGTCCTCCATCGCCTTGCGGAACGCGTGCTCGGCGCGCAGCGCATGCTCGGCGGCGAGGCGGCGGCGGAAATGCCGATAGACGATCAGGAGGTTGACGATCGCGACCAGCGCGAGGCCGAAGATCGCGGCGATCAGCGCGTTGTGCGCGAGATTGGTCTTGCTCCGGTACGGCGTGACGGAGAGCAGCAGGCCGCGCACCGGCGGATCGAAGGCGATGGCGTGCGCCGCCTCCTCGCTCAGCGCGCCGATCTGCGATTTCCGCGCGAGCACGGCGCCGTCCGGGTCGACGAACGCGATCTGGTATTTCTCCGCGATCCACCAGGGCACGTCGCGGGCGAGAAGGGGATCGAGCGCAACCGTCGCGATCAGCGCCCCGGCGAGCGTGCCGTCGGTGAACAGCGGCGCCACGAGGTCGAAAAGCGCCGCGTTGCCGCCGGCCTTGTACACCGCGGTGAAGACCGGCCGGCCCGTCGAGGCGGCGAGCGCGACCGACGCCTGGTATGCTGCCGGATCGACGGGCTCGGGTGCCGGAGGAACGGCAACCCGCACCGCGCCGTCCGGCGCGCGCCATGCGATGCGGACGATCTCCGGGCTGTTCGTGACGAGGTGCCGGGCTCGCGAGAGGAATTGTTCGTGGTCGACCGCCTGCCGGCTGATCTCACCGGCGAGCCGGGCAACATCCTCCTCGTCGACGCCGATCTGGAACTGGAGGCTCTGCTCGACCCAGAGCACGTTCTTGATGACGGCGAGACGCGCCTCCTCCCGCTCGTCGCGGTCGACGAGCCACAACAGGATGCCGATCAGGACGACGATCAGCACGATCGCCAGGACCGGAACGGTCGCCGCCGAATGCCGCGCGACGAGGCCGCCGAACCGGCCCCGCCCCGCCCGCCGGGCGGCGGGAACGGCGGAGGCCGCGCCCGGTCGCGGCGGCTTGGTTCGACGTGCCTTCAGGACACTGCGCAGCATTCGCCTATTCTATGCCCTGCCCGGCGCGAGCGCATGGACATTTCGGAAATCCACAATAGCGGGCGGTGCATCGACCCACTACTGTCGGTTAGGTGCGATTAGTTCGTTTCGGGTCAGGCCCGAAACGATCCGGAGGGAGGAACGAATGAAAGCTCGTCTGTTGACGGGACTGGCCGCAGTCCTGTGCCTTGCCATGGCCGGCCCCGGCCCGGTGTACGCGCAGAGCGTGGTGATCAAGTTCAGCCACGTCGTCGCGCCCGACACGCCGAAAGGAAAGGGCGCCGAGAGATTCAAGGAACTGGCCGAGAAATACACGGAAGGCAAGGTCAAGGTCGAAGTCTACCCGAACTCGCAGCTGTACAAGGACAAGGAGGAGCTGGAGGCGCTCCAGCTCGGGGCGGTGCAGATGCTGGCGCCGTCGGTCAGCAAGTTCGGCCCGCTCGGGGTCAAGGAGTTCGAGGTCTTCGACCTTCCCTACATCTTCCCCG
>DASWRT010000504.1:0-4953 GCA_036403035.1 Allostellaceae bacterium
GCCGCGCCGGTGCCGCAGGACGGTCAGGACGCCGTACTGCGTCGTCGTCAGGCCGGGCGCCCCGGCCTTCTGCATCTCTTCCAGGAACACCGAGACGGCGATCTGGTGAGCGCGCCGGAGCATGAACCCGGGCCGCCGGTAGAGCGCGAGCAGCGGATCGCCGGCACCGTCCAGGTCCGTCGCCGGATCGCTGGCGGCCGGATCGTCCAGCGACGCGGATGCCTGCGGTCCGGCGGCTTGGGGCGCTTCGGCGCGGTGGCGGCGGGTGGACAAGGGACGGCTCCGGATCGCGACGGCAAAGCACGTATCGCGGGCGGTGCGGCGGCGCAAGCGGGGCCGCGCGAACGCGATTGACAGACGTCTGACGAATTTTATCCTCGTTTGGCGGCGCCCTTCAAGGAAGGGCAGGCGGACAAGAAAAGTGCGGCGCGGGCCGCGCCATGGGAGGAAGCGATGGGAATGGAGAGTGCCGCGGCTGCGGCAGCGAGGCGGGACGCCGGGATCGATGTCTCGGACTGGATCGACCGGCAGCCGGTCGGGGCCTTCCAGATCCGCGTATTGCTGCTCTGCGCGGCGGTCGTGTTCATGGACGGGTTCGACGCGCAGGCGATCGGCTATGTCGCGCCGTCGCTGGCGAAGGGCTGGGCGCTGAAGCCCGGCGCGCTCGGCCCGGCGTTCGGGGCCGGACTGGCCGGGCTGATGATCGGTGCGCTGCTGCTCGGCCCGGCCGCCGACCGCATCGGCCGCAAGCCGGTGATCGTCGGCTCGACGCTGTTCTTCGGCCTGTGCTCGCTGGCGACTCCGGCGGCGGCCGACCTCGACACGCTGTTCTGGATCCGGTTCGTGACCGGCCTCGGGCTCGGCGGGGCGATGCCCAACGCGATCGCGCTGACCTCCGAGTTCAGCCCGCAGCGCAGCCGCGCCACGATGATCACGGTGATGTTCTGCGGCTTCTCGTTGGGATCGGCCCTGGGCGGGGTGCTCGCGGCGCGCCTGATTCCCGCATTCGGCTGGCAGGTCGTGTTCTATCTCGGCGGCCTGCTGCCGCTCCTGCTGGTCCCCGTGCTGCTTGCCGCGCTGCCGGAGTCGGCGCGGCTGCTGGCACTGCGCCGCGAGCCCGCGGCGGCGGCACGCGTCGTCGCGCTGCTGCGGCAGATCTCGCCGGCCGCCGCCGCATTCGATCCGGCGCGGACGCGCTTCGTCGCGTCGCACGAGGAACATGCCGCCGGTTCCGGCGGCGCTCGCGACGGCTTTCCGATCGCCCAGCTCTTCCATAGCGGCCGCGCCGGGGCGACGCTGCTGCTCTGGGTGATGTTCTTCATGAACCTTCTCGAATTGTACTTCCTCGCCAATTGGCTGCCGACGGTGATCAACGCGGCGGGGATCCCGGAGACGCTGGCGATCGTGACGACCGCGCTGTTCCAGGTCGGCGGCATCGTCGGGACGCTGACGCTCGGCCGCCTGATCGACCGGTGGGGCCCGTACGGCGTGCTGACCGCTTCCTATGCGCTCGGCGGGGTGTTCACGGTGCTGATCGGCATGGCCGCCGCATCCTCGGTCTGGCTCGTGATGGCGGCGACCTTCGGCGCCGGCCTTTGCATCGTCGGCGCGCAGATCAGCGCGAATGCCTTCGCCGCCGGCTACTATCCGACGCGCATCCGCTCGACCGGCGTCGGCTGGGCGCTCGGCATCGGGCGCATCGGCTCGATCGTCGGTCCGGTGCTGGGCGGGTTCATGCTGGCCGCGCACTGGCGCGTGCCGGCGATCTTCGCCGCCGGTGCGTTCCCGGCGCTGTGCGCCGCCTCGGCCGCGTTCGCGCTCGGATTTGCGCGGTTCCGCCGCGCCTCGGCGGAGGCGGCCGCCGCTGCTTCGGTCGCGCCGGAGCCGCCGGCCGCAACGAAGGCCGAGATCTGATCCGATCCGCAGGAGATCCGCTCATGGACGACGTGATCATCGTCGGCGCCGGGATCGGCGGCCTGACCCTCGCCTTGACGCTGCACCGCGCCGGCATTCCCTGCCGCATCTACGAGGCCGCGCCGGAGATCCGGCCGGTCGGCGTCGGGATCAACGTCCTGCCGCATGCGGCCCAGGTGCTCGCGGGGCTCGGCCTGGAGGACGCGCTCGCCCGCGCCGCCGTGACGACCAGGGAGGGGGTGTTCTTCAACCGCTTCGGCCAGCTCATCTATCGCGAGCCGGCCGGCCGCTTCGCCGGTTACGACCACCCGCAATTCTCGGTCCATCGCGGCGACCTGCAATCCGTGCTGCTGGACGCCGTGCGGCAGCGGCTCGGCGAGGGCTGCATCCGGACCGGCTGGCGATGTGCCGGGGCGGAGCAGGACGCCTCCGGCGTCACGGTCCGCTTCGAGAGCGGCGCGGCGCCGGCAGCCGCGGCGGGCGACGCGGCTGCCGCGCTGCCGGCGCAGCGCGGCGCGGCGCTCGTCGCCTGCGACGGCATCCACTCGGCGATCCGCCGGCAGCTTTACCCGGACGAGGGCGAGCCGCGCTATTCCGGCGTCAACATGTGGCGCGGCGTCACGCGCTGGAAGCCGTTCCTCACCGGGGCGAGCATGGTCCGCGCCGGCTGGCTCGCCGGGGGCAAGATGGTGATATACCCGATCCGCGACGCCGTCGACGCCGAGGGGCGGCAGCTCGTCAACTGGGTCGCCGAGATCGAGACGCCGGTCCGCAAGCCGCGCCGCGACTGGAACCGGCCCGGCCGGATCGAGGATTTCATCGGCGCCTTCGCGGACTGGCATTTCGACTGGCTCGACGTACCGGCGCTGATCCGCGCCGCCGATGTCGTGCTGGAATTCCCGATGGTCGACCAGGACCCGCTGCCGCGCTGGAGTTTCGGCCGGATGACGCTGCTGGGCGACGCGGCGCACCCGATGGTGCCGCGCGGCTCCAACGGAGCGGGGCAGGCGGTCCTCGACGCGCAGGCGCTCGCGGAAGAGATGGCGGCCCGTCCGGACGGCAGCGCCGAGGCTGCCCTGCGGGCCTACGAGGACAGACGCCTTTCCGCCACGTCGGCGGTGGTGCTCCGCAACCGGACCAACCCGCCGGACGCGATCCTGCGCGAGGTCTGGCGGCGTACCGGCGACAGGCCGTTCGCCCGCATCGAGGACGTCATCGCGCACGACGAGCTTGTCGCGCTCTCCGAAGGCTACAAGCGCGTCGCCGGCTACGACAAGGAATCGCTGCGCGGCGGCCCGAGCCGCTAAGAGCCTACAGACATAGGCTCTGAAGCCGCCCGGCGGAGAGGGATTCGCTAGGCAAGCTGGCGCTGAGGCCGGCGCACGCGGTGCATCGGAAACGGCACGACCGTTCCGGAAGCCGCGACCGCCCCGGAGGCGCGCCGTGGGACCGGGATGGGAACGGGCATGGGCATAGACATGGGCCGGAAGGTCGCTTCGAAGACTTCGCACGCCGCGATGGTCTGCTCGGCCATTGCGCGATAGGTCGCGATCCAGGGCAAGGTGTAGCACCACAGTAGATTATCGAAGCGCATTCCGCGTATTCCTCCAGACCATTGCCTTTCCGTGCAGTCCGTTGCGGGCGAGACCTTAACTCAGGTTGGATATCGCTCGTCGAACTCGACCGCCGGCTGTTTCGGAATCAACGTCCGCGTATTGCGAATCTCACGGGTGAAAAACGTCTTTCTGAGGCAAGCGGGGCATTCGATATGATCTTATACCCTTTTTCAGGGAATTGCACGCCGCGCGGCTGCCGCCGGGCGGCGGCGCCCGCTCATATGATCCGCTCACATGATCGATCGGTCCCGGCCTTCGGCCGTCCCTGGATAATCGATGCCTAAAATTGACGGATGAAGTCCCAGCTTTTACAGGGCTTAAGCATGAATGGCTAAGGTCGAGTTCAGATCCCGTTCACTGGGATCTTGAGATAGCTGACCCCGTTGGCCTCGGGCGGCGGGAGATACCCGGCGCGCATGTTGACCTGCACCGCCGGCAGCATCAGCGCCGGCATGTCGAGCGTCCGGTCGCGGGCGGTGCGCATCGCGACGTAGTCCTCCTCGCCGATGCCGTCGTGGACGTGGATGTTGGCGCGGTGCTGCTCTCCGACGGTCGTCTCCCAGGCGATCTCGCGCCCGCCCGGCCCGTAATCGTGGCAGACGAAGAGGCGCGTCGCCGCCGGCAGGTCGAGGAGGCGGCGGATCGAGCGGTAGAGCGTGCCGGCGTCGCCGCCGGGGAAGTCGCAGCGCGCCGTGCCGCCGTCCGGCATGAACAGCGTATCGCCGACGAACAGCGCGTCCCCGCCGATGAGGTACGAGACGCAGGCCGGCGTGTGGCCCGGCGTCGCCAGCACCTGTGCCACGATGTCGCCGACCGCGAACCGTTCGCCGTCCGCGAACAGGTGGTCGAACTGGCTGCCGTCGGTGCGGAAGTCCGGTCCGGCGTTGAAGAGTTCGCCGAAGCGGCGCTGCACCTCGACGACTCCGGCGCCGATCCCCGTCCGGCCGCCCAGCTCTCCCTTGAGGAACGGCGCCGCAGTCAGGTGGTCGGCATGGACGTGGGTTTCCAGGATCCACTCGACCGCGAGCCCATGCGCCCGGACGAAGGCGGCGATCCGCTCCGCGGAGCCGGTCCGCGTGCGTCCGGACTTCATGTCGAAATCGAGCACCGGATCGATCACCGCGCAACGGCTGCCCGGACCGCCATGGACGACGTAGCTGACGGTCGACGTCGCCTTGTCGAAGAAGGGCTCGACGGCCGGAGCGGCGCACCCCGTCATGGCGGGGGCTACGCCTTCAGCTTGTAGCCGCTTGCCGCCATCCAGTGGCAGAGCAGCAGCAGGAAGGCGTTGATCCCAAGCATCATCGCGACGCCTGCGGCAAGCGACCCGTCGGCGTGGCCGATGAAGCCGTAGCGGAACCCGTCGATCATGTAGAAGAACGGGTTCGCGTGCGCCAGCAGGTGCCAGCCTTCGGGCAGCCGC
>DASWRT010000505.1:0-12645 GCA_036403035.1 Allostellaceae bacterium
TCGCGGCGCTCAGTACTTCATGCCGCCGTCGACGGCGAGCGTCTGACCGGTGACGACGTCGGTGCCGACCGCCAGGAAGAAGATCGCGTCGGCGACGTCGGACGGCAGGATCATCCGGCCGAGCATCGTCTCCCCGGTCACTTTCGTCTTGCGCTCCTGCGGCCAGTCCGCCGTCCACGGCGAGTCGACGAGGCCCGGCGCCACCGCGTTCACCCGCACCTCGGGCGCCAAGGCGCGAGCGAGACCGCGGGTCAGGTTGACGAGTCCCGCCTTGCTCGCGCCGTAGGCGAGGCTGCTGCCGACCGCGCCGAGCCCGGCGACCGACGCGGTGCTGACGATCGCGCCGCGCGCCGCCTTGAGGGCGGGCGCCGCGGCGCGGGAGCAGCGGAACGGGCCGAGCAGGTTGGTCGACAGGATCTTGTCCCAGAACCCATCGGTCATCGCGTCGAGATCGGCGAACTCGATCGGCGACGTCGTGCCGGAGGTCCCGGCGTTGTTGACGAGTACGTCGAGCCGGCCGCCGAGCGCGCCGATGGCGTCGCCGACGATCCGCGGGATACGGCTGGGGTCCGATACGTCGCCGGGCGCCGCGACGATTTTCAGACCCTCGCCGGTCAGCCGCCGGATCGTCTCGGAGCCGCGCGGGTCGTCCGGCAGATGGTTGAGCGCGACCGTCGCGCCGCAGCGCGCGAAGCGCTCGACCGTCGCGAGCCCGATGCCGGACGCGCCGCCGGTCACGAGGACGGTCCTCCCCGTGAGATCGAGCGTCGGCTTCGGCGGCGTCGTCGTTGATGCGGTCTGCGGCATGTCGTCTTCCTCCCATGGGCCTCGGCCTTTCCGGCCCGTTCGCGGGCGATCATATCGCCGCCGCACTTCGCTGAAAGATTTTCCGTCAGGTATGTGGACAAGATGCCGGAGCGCCGGAGTAGAGTTGCATCTGCAACTAATGCCGGCGGACGGCGGAACGGGAAATCCGCGCGTCGCCGCCGCGAGAATAGGTTGGAAACGATGGATGCGATCGAACGCGACGGCCCGCCGGACGGGTCGGCCCGGCGCAGTTCCTGGCCCGGCGCCGATACGAGCCGGATTCCGTACCGGGTCTATTCCGACGAGGACCTCTACCGCCGCGAACTCGATCGCCTGTTCTACGGCCCGCACTGGTGCTACGTCGCGCTGGAGGCCGAGCTCCCGAACCCCGGCGACTTCAAGCGCTCGGTCGTCGGCGAGCGCCCGGTCGTGGTGGTGCGCGATCAGGACGGCGGGATCAACGTCGTCGAGAACCGCTGCGCCCATCGCGGCGTGCGGTTCTGCCAGCAGGGTCACGGCACGGCGAAGGAGTTCACCTGCCCGTATCACCAGTGGACCTACAACCTGAAGGGCGACCTGCTCGGCGTCCCGTTCCGCCGCGGCGTCAAGAAGCAGGGCGGCATGCCGGCGGATTTCCGGCTTGAGGACCACGGGCTGACGAAGCTGAAGGTCGCATCGCGCCACGGCGTCGTCTTCGCCTCGTTCGATACGGCCGTGCCGGCGTTCGAGGACTATCTCGGCCCGCTGATGCTCTCCTTTTTCGACCGGGTGTTCGACGGCCGGCCGCTCCAGCTTCTCGGCTATTCGCGGCAGCGCATTCCCGGCAACTGGAAGCTGATGCAGGAGAATATCAAGGATCCGTATCACGCCTCGCTGCTGCACGTCTTCTTCGTCACCTTCGGGCTGTTCCGCGCCGACCAGAAGGCCGCGATCGAGATGGACGAGGTTGGCCGCCATTGCGTGATGTCGTCGCGCAAGGGCGAGAAGGAGCGGAACGAGGCCAACGAGGGCATCAAGCAGTTCCGCGAGGGGCTGACGCTCAAGGACGACCGCATCATGGACGTCGTCCATGAGTGGAAGACCCCGCAGACCGTCGCGATGCAGACGATCTTCCCGAGTCTGATCGTGCAGCAGCAGATCAATTCGCTCTCGACGCGGCACATCCGGCCCAGGGGACCGCACTGCTTCGACTTCGTCTGGACGCACTTCGCCTATGCCGACGACGGCGAGGAGATGGTACGGCGCCGGCTGCGGCAGGCGAACCTGTTCGGGCCGGCCGGCTATGTCTCGGCCGACGACGGCGAGGTGATCGAGATGAGCCAGCAGGGCCTCGCGCCCTTCCCGGACGCCGAGTGCGTGGCGGAGCTGGGCGGGCGCGGCACCGAGAACACGGACCACATGGTCACCGAGACCGCGATCCGCGCGATGTACAGGTATTACCGGGAGGTCATGGAGCTATGAGCGCGGCCCCGTCCGCCGCCGCAGCGGCCGCGGTCCGCCGCGCCGCGCCAGCCGTTTCCGCCGAGCTGCGGTTCGAGCTCGCCGACCTCTACGCGGAGTACGCCGCCTGCCTCGACGAGGGGCGGTTCGAGGAATGGCCGGACTTCTTCACCGAGGACTGCACCTACAAGATCGTCCCGCGCGAGAATTTCGATCGCGGCCTGCCGCTCTGCACGGTATGGGCGGAGAGCCGCGGAATGCTCCAGGACCGCGTCGTCGGCATCACCCAGACGATGATGTACCAGCCGCATTACTGGCGGCACCTCGTCGGCCCGCTCCGCATCCGCGAGGCTGGCGGCGGCGACGGTGCGATCGGCATGGAAGCCAATTACGCCGTGTTCCGGACCATGCCGGACGAGCCGTCGGAGGTGTTCCAGGTGGGCCGCTACCTGGACCGGATCGCCCGCGAGGACGGACGCCTCAAGTTCCGCGAGAAGCTCTGCGTCTTCGATACGCTGACGATCAAGAACTCGCTGATCTATCCGATATAGCGCCGGGCCTTGGCCCTGATCGGCGCAACCGACAATTTCGGGGAGGAATGATGCGATGGGAGATCCGGCTTCTCGACGGCGAAGGCGGCGACGCTTCGTCCTGACATGCGCCGCCGCGGCGGCGATCCTGGGCGGCGGGTTCGGATCGGCGCGGGCGCAGGCACAGGCGCAGTCCGGCCAAGACGCCGCCGCTGCCGCCCGCCCGGCGGGCGTCGACCCGGCGGTGCTCGACGACATCGCCTCGGCCAGCCGGATCCTGGCCGATCTCGGCGTGCTGGACGGCTTCGGCCACGTCACCGCCCGGCACCCGGCGAACCCAAACCGATTCCTGATGTCGCGCTCGCTCGCCCCGGCCCTCGTCACGCCCGACGACGTCATGGAGTTCGACCTCGACGGCAACCCCGTCGACGCGCGGGGGCGGGCGGTGTTCCTGGAGCGCTTCATCCACGCCGAGATCTACAAGGCGCGTCCCGACGTGAACGCGGTGATCCACACCCATTCGGCGGGCGTGATCCCGTTCGGCGTCAGCACCGTCGCGCTGCGGCCGATGTATCACAACGCCGCCTTCCTGGGCGCGGGCGTGCCGGTCTTCGACATCCGCACGGCGGCGGGCGGTCCGACCGACATGCTCGTGCGCAACAGCGCGCTCGGCAAGGCGCTCGCCGAAACGCTCGCCGACAAGCCCGTCGCGCTTATGCGCGGCCATGGCGACGTGGTGGTCGGCCCGACCGTGCAGGTCGCCACGTTCCGCGCCTACTACACCGACGTGAACGCGCGCCTCGAAGCGCAGGCGATAGGGCTCGGCGGCAGCGGCGAGATCAACTTCCTCACGCCGGAGGAGAGCACCAAGGCCGACGCGACTAACCTCCAGATCCTCGGCCGGGCCTGGGATCTCTGGAAGAGGCGGGTCAGCGGCGGCGCGTCCGGCCGCCCCTAATCCCCCGCCGCCTGTCCCGTTTCGGAGCGTTGCCGCGTGCCGCCGTCGGTGCGGCTCAGCGTCAGCGCCGTGTCGACCAGGGCGATGTGCGAGAAGGCCTGCGGGAAGTTGCCGACGAGCCGCTTCGCTCCGGTGTCGTACTCTTCGGACAGGAGTCCGAGGTCGTTGCGCAGGCTCAGCAGGCGCTCGAGAAGCCGGCGCGCGTCGTCGTGACGCCCGATCATGTCCAGGGCGTTCGCCATCCAGAAGCTGCACGCCAGGAACACGCCCTCGCTCCCCGGCAGCCCGTCGTCCGTCTTGCGGGGATCGTAGCGGCGGACGAAGCCGTCCTTCATCAGGTGGCGTTCGACCGCTTCGATGGTGCCGCGCACCCTGTGATCGCTCGCCGGCAGGAAGCCGACCGCGGGGATCAGGAGAAGGCTGGCGTCGAGCTCTTTCGAGCCGTAGCTCTGGACGAAGTGACCGAGATCGGCATCGAAGCCGTGGCGGCAGACCTGCTCGTGTATCCGCTTGCGGATCGCGCGCCAGCGGTCGACCGGCCCGCCGAGGCCGAACGCTTCGGCGCTCTTCGCCGCGCGGTCGAAGGCGACCCACGCCATCACCTTGGAGTAGGTGAAGTGCCGCCGGCCGCTGCGCACCTCCCAGATGCCTTCGTCCGGCTGTTCCCAGATCGTCTCCAGATGCTCCATCAGCTTGCATTGCAGACCCCAGCCCGCCTTGTCGCAGCCGAGGCCCGACTGCCGCGCCTGATGCAGCGCGTCCATCACCTCGCCGAACACGTCGAGCTGGAGCTGTCCGGCCGCCGCGTTGCCGATCCGCACCGGCCGCGAGCCCTCGTAACCGGCGAGCCAGCCGGCCTCCCATTCCGACAGCCGCCGCTCGCCGCCGATGCCGTACATGATCTGCATCTGCGACGGGCTGCCGGCGACGGCACGCAGCAGCCAGTCGCGCCAAGCGCCGGCTTCTTCCTGATACCCGGCGTGGATCAGCGACAGCAGCGTCAGCGTCGCGTCGCGCAGCCAGCAGAAACGGTAATCCCAGTTCCGGGGCCCGCCGAGCTGCTCGGGCAAGGAGGTCGTGGGCGCGGCGACGATGCCGCCGGTCGGCCGATAGGTCAGCGCCTTGAGCGTGATCAGCGACCGCTTCACGGCGTCGGACCACTCGCCCGTGCAGCGGCAGCGGCCGGTCCACTCGCGCCAGTATTCCTCGGTGTCGCGGAGCGCGGCCTGTGGATCGATCGGCCGCGGCGGCTGCATGTGTGATGCCGCATAGGTGAGAACGAACGGCACCGTCTCACCTTCACCCACCGTGAACTCGGCGATCGTCTTCAGGTCCTTCCCGCGCACCGGGACCGGCGTCCGCAGCACCACCATGGCCGGCCCGGCGATCGCGCGCAGCGCGCCGTCCTCCAGCCGCGTCACCCATGGCACATCGGCGCCGTAGTCGAAGCGGATCACCAGCTCGCTGCGCATCGCGACCCGGCCGCGCCGGCCGACCACCAGCCGCACCACGTCGGATGCTTCGCCGCGCGGCGGCATGAAGTCGATAAGCGAGACCATGCCGTCCTTGGTCTCGAAGTCCGTCTCCAGGATCAGCGTGTCGTCGCGGTATCGGCGCTGGATCCCGACGGCGTCGCGGTCGCCGCTGCCGCCGTGACCTTTCACCAATTCGCGCGGTGCGATCTGCCAGTGGCCGTTCTTGGGGCCGCCGAGGAGCGCGGCGAAGCAGGCGCCGGAGTCGAAGCGCGGCCAACAGAGCCAGTCGATCGAGCCGTCGCGCGACACGAGCGCCGCGGTCTCGCAGTCTCCAAGAAGCGCGTAATCCTCTATGCGGGACGGCACTTTCAGGCCCCGTTCCTCATCAAACCCGGATGAGGAACGGAAAGGCGGGGGCGCAGTTCCGCCCCCGCCCAGTACCGCTTACCGCCTGCCGATCAGCGCCGGCGTCAGCCGCGCGCCGCCGCCGCTGCTCCCGCGCCTGCCGACGCCGCGGGACGGCGGTGCTCCGCCGCAAAGACCGCGGGCTGCCGCAGCGTCGCCGTGCCGCCGTGCGGGACGTGCTGGCGGCCGAGCATGCCCTCGTAAAGCCGCACATAGTCCTGCGCCATCCGGCTCGACGAGAAGCGTCGCCGGAAGACGTCGCGGATGGCGTGCCGGTCGAACGTATCGAGCCGGCCGAGCGCCGCGACGGCCTCGTCGACGGTCCGGACGATGAACCCGGTCTGACCGTCGTCGATCACCTCCGGCACCGAGCCGCGGCGGAACGCGACGGTCGGCGTGCCGCAGGCCATCGCTTCGATCATCACGAGGCCGAACGGCTCCTCCCAGTCGATCGGGAAGAGCAGGGCGCGGGCTCCCGCCAGGAAGCGCATCTTGTCGCCCTCGTTGACCTCGCCGACGAACTCGATGCCGGGACGGTCGAGCATCGGCCGGATCACGGTCTGGAAATACTCCTCGTCGACCCGGTCCACCTTCGCCGCGATCTTCAGCGGCAGCCCGGCGCGGCTGGCGATCTCGATCGCGAGGTCCGGCCGCTTGTCCGGCGCGATCCGGCCGAGGAAGGCGAGGTAGTCGCGCTTGCTGCCGGTGTCGGCGACCGCCAGCGTGTCCGGCAGCCCGTGATAGACGGTGCCGAGCCAGTTGAGGTCGGGCAGCGGCGCACGCTGCGAGTCCGAGATCGAGACGAGCGGATAGCCCTTGTGGCGCAGCAGCCGGGCGTTGACGTCCGGTACATCGATCGGCCCGTGCAGCGTCGTCAGGCAGCGCGCGGTCGGATGGTTCTTGAAGTGCTTGAACTCCATCCACCCCGTGTGGAAGTGGATGACGTCGAACTCGTCCGCCTCGGCGAGCACGCGCTGCATCATCGCTTCGTGGACCGTGACGAAGTCCCGCGCCCGCGGGTCGGGGTCGCTCCGCAGCGACTGCGGCCAGCAGGCTCTCAGCTCGGCCGTCGTCATGGAGTCGCCGGAAGCGTAGATCGTCACGTCGTGACCGAGCCGAACCAGCCCTTCCGTCAGGTAGGAAACGACCCGCTCGGTGCCGCCATAGGTCTGCGGCGGAACGCTCTCCGTCAGCGGCGTGACCTGTGCAATGCGCATACTCTTCCTCACAAGTTTGGCGGAGGCGCGCCCATCGTGTCTCGACGCGTCCGCGTGTCGGTTGTTGCGCCGCCTGAGGCGGCGGATGTCGAAGGAAAGTCGCTGAGGGGTGCCGGGGGTCAGCGCCCGGCGTTCGCTGCGATCGGTGTCTTCATCTCGCCGCCGCGCGCGGCGCGGTTGCTCCAGGATGTTCCGGTGAGCCAGCCGCCGTCGTCGGAGGCTGCGGCGCCCGCCGGGTTGCCGGCCTGCATCCGCCACATCCGGCCGAAGGCGCCGTCCGCCCGGCTCAGCACGTCGGGCGCGCCATCCTCGATGATGCGGCCGTTCTTCAGCACGACGACTCGGTCGAAGCTGGCGATCGTCGACAGCCGGTGCGCGACGGCTAGCACCGTCCGGCCGCGCATCAGCTCGGCCAGCGCGCGTTGCACCGCCTGCTCGGACTCGGTGTCGAGCGCCGAGGTCGCCTCGTCCAGCAGCACGATCGGCGCGTCGGCTAGGATCGCGCGGGCGATCCCGATCCGCTGCCGCTGGCCGCCGGAGAGCCGCATGCCGCGCTCGCCGACCAGCGTGTTGTAGCCGTCCGGCAGGTCGCGGATGAACTCCTCGCACCGCGCCGCCTTGGCCGCCGCCATCACGTCGGCGTCCGGGGCGTCCGGACGGCCGTAGCGGATGTTCTCCATTACGGAGCGGTGGAACAGGACGACATCCTGCGGGACGACCGCGATCGATTTCCGCAGGCTCTCCTGCGACACCGCGGCGACATCCTGCCCGTCCGCCAGCACGCGGCCGAACGCCACCGGATAGATCCGCTGCACCAGCGCGAGCAGCGTCGTCTTGCCGGCGCCGGACGGGCCGACGATACCGATCTTCTGGCCGGCCGGGATCTCCAGCGAGACCCGGTCCAGCACGCGCCGCCCGCCGGGATAGGCGAAGGTGACTTCCTCGAACGCGACCCGGCCGCCGCGGCGCACCAGCGCCGGCGCTTCCGGCTTCTCGGGCATGTCGTGCGGCAGCGTCAGCGTCTGCAGCGCCTCGCCGAGCCGGCTCCAATGGTGGACCGCGTCGACCAGCGCCACGGCGAGGTCGCGCGAGCATTGCAGCATGGCGAGACTGACGGAGCCCACGACGACGACGTCGCCGGGAGTGATCGAGCCGCGCTGCCACAGCAGCACGCCCCAGGCCAGCATGACGCCGGTGAAGACCCAGACGCAGAGCGCATGCGCGACGCGCAGCTTCTCCATATAGAGGAGGGCCCGGCGATGCGCTCCGACCTCGGCGGCGATCCCGCGCTGAAGCCGCAGGCATTCCCGCCCGGCCGCGGCGAAGGCGCGGACCGTGGAGTGGTTGGCGACGACGTCGACGATCTCGCCGCCGACTTCGGCGGCGCGGCCGGCATAAGCGCCGTGCATCGGCTGGCCGCGCAGCGCCGCGCGGGCGATGAACCAGGCGACCAGCGCCGCGGCGATCGAGAGCGCGCCGGCCATGCGCCAGTCGACCACGATCAGCGTCGCCAGCGAGCCGACGATCGCGATCGCCGGCGGCAGCACGTTCCACGACATCATGTTCTCGACGGTGAAGACCGCGGTGGCTGCCGTCGTGATCCGATTGGCCAGCGCACCGGCGAACCGGTCGCTGAAGAATCGCGTCGAGTGGCCGAGGAGATGGCGGAACAGGTCGAGCCGCATGTCGGCGCCGACCGCCGGGAACGCCCGCGCCGCCGCCCAGCCGCCGACCCGCCAGAGCAGGTTGTCGCTGCCTACCAGCATCGTGAAGGCGATGACCGCGCTCCAGACAGCCGCGATGTTCTCCGGGCCGCCGGCGATCGCGTCGACCAGGAACTTCATCGAGTACCGCGCTCCGACGGAGGCGAGAACGGCCATCGTCACCGACAGCAGCACGATCAGGTGCATGCCGCGGTGTCGGCGAATGTACTTTGCAATGAAGTTGAGCGGCCGATCGGCAAATGCAACTGACTGCATCGCTATCCACGTATGTTGACAAAAAAATGACCAATTCAGCAGCAGTGATCACTGCTGCCGTCTCGGTCGAACAACGAGCCTCTTTCGAATTTAGTCCATGCCTCACACGAAAAATGCGCGATGTCATTTCAATGGCGTCGCGAGGGGCCGGTCTTTTACTTATTAGTTGGAAGGAAAATTTTTTTAGGCAATCTATAGTTTAGGTGCGGGGCTCCCGATCGCCATATGCGCCGTCGTGATGTCCTGCTCGTCGTGGCAGGCTAGCGGTCATCGGCGGCCACGCTGCCGGTCCCCGCCCGGATACCGTCGCCAGCCGTCCGCCCCAGCAGGGCAGAGCAGGTCCGGCCGAGAGCCGGCGTGAAACGCCGGCAAACCGGTTCAGGTGCCGTTGCCGGCAACCCGCGATTGCGCAAGGCGGAGCGCTCCGGGGCCCGGCACGTCGGCGGAGCTTTCCGCGGCCGCAGCACGGTCCCGACGGCGACCGCCGCCCATGCCTGCGGCAGGCCGCAGCTCCGCGCTCGGCAGCTTGTCGGCGCTGCTGCCGCTGCCGTCGTCGTTCCGGCGCAGCATCGACTGCACATAGGTCAGGTGCGCGTGCGCCGCCTGCCGGGCGCGATCTGCGTCGCCCGCGCCGACCGCCGTGTTGATCGCGGTATGCTGCGCGTCGAGACGGCGGAGCACGTCCGGCTCGAACCGTTCGAGCGAGTTGGAGATCGACGTGCGGAGCAGATTGACCAGTCCGCGCATCACATAGGAGAGGGCGACGTTATGCGACGCGTCGGCGATCGCCAGATGGAACGCCGCGTCGCACTCGGCGATCTTGACCGGGTCGGCGCCCTTGCTCGCTTCGCGGAAGCGCGTCATGCAGGTTTCGATCTGCCGCCGCTCCACATCCGTCGCACGCGCCGCGGCGTGGAAGGCGGCGAGCTGCTCCAGCGCGTGCCGCAGTTCCAGGACGTCGAGGGCCGCCGACGGATGCCGCCACAGCAGCTCGACGAGCGGATCGGTCAGCGTCGGCGCATACACGTCGACGACCTGCATGCCGCCGCCGCGTCCCGACTGCACCAGCCCCTTGGCCTCAAGCTTCACGATCGCCTCGCGCAGCGACGGGCGCGACACGTCGAGCATGCTCGCCAGTTCACGCTCGGGCGGCAGCAAGTCACCCGGCTTCAGCGTTCCGTCGACGATCATCTGCTCGATATGGCTGACGATCGAGTCGGACAGGCGGACCTTTGCCGGCGGCTCTACCTTGGTGAAGGACAAAGGCGATCTCCCGTTACGGACACGATGGCCGGGTATCGTCGATCTTATCCCCTTGACGGCGACATGCCAGCATCCGCGTGGCGGGACCGCTCCCGCCTGCTTTTCAGCCGCAACAATCGCTCCGCCTGCGCGGAGATGTCGGGAGTTCCCTGTCCACTGCGGACCGGCGGCAGACCGACCGGATTCGAAAGCAAGAACCGGGACGCGCGTCCCGCCGCCGCCCGTCATCTTGTTCCGCGCCGACGACAAGGAGGGGGCGCGGAACATGACGACCGACGATCTCTTATCCCGGATGCCGGCCGGCTTCCGGCGGCTTGCCTGGTCCAACCTCGCGGCGCAGTCGGCGGAGCAGGTCGCCCTTGCCGCAGCCCCGATGATCGCGGTGCTCGCACTCGGCGCGGGGGCGGGCGAGACCGGCATGCTCGCGACGATGCAGACCCTGCCGTTTCTCCTGCTTTCGCTGCCGGCTGGCATACTCGCGGACCGGATGTCGCGGCGGCGGCTGATGGCGGCGGCGGAGACCCTGCGCGCGCTCGCGCTGCTGTCGCTGCCGGTTCTCGCCGCGGCGGGATGGCTCTCGCTGCCGCTGTTGGCGCTGCTCGGCTTCGCGGCGGCGACCGGCACCGTCGCGTTCAGCGTCGCGGCGCCCTCGCTGGTCCCGGCCTTGGTGCCGCGCAGCGGACTGGCCGCCGCGAACGGCCGGCTGGAACTGGCGCGCAGCGCCGCCTTCGCCGCCGGCCCGGCGCTCGCAGGTGCCCTTGTCGCGTCCGCCGGGGCGTCGCCGGCCTTCCTGCTCGCCGCCATGTTGTCGGCCGCCGCGGCATGGCTGCTGTCCGGCCTGCCGGAGCCGGCGCGCCCGATGGACGCCGAGCCGGGAACGCACCGCCGCCGCGCCCTGCTCGACGAGTTGCGCGACGGCGCCGGCTTCGCGTGGCGGCATGCGCTGCTGCGGCCGATCCTGCTGACCGCGGTGGCATGGAACGTGTCATGGTTCCTGCTGCAAGCCGCCTACGTGCCCTATGCACTTAGCGTGCTCGGGCTCGATGCCGCGGGCGTCGGCGCCACGCTCTCCGCCTACGGTGCAGGGATGGTGGCCGGCGCCGTCGTCGCGCCGAAGATTGCCCGCAGGGTGCCGTTCGGCGCGCTGATCGCGATCGGGCCGCTCGTCTCGGTGCTCGCGGCCGCGGCGATGGCCGCGTCGATCTGGGTGCCCAGCGGGTTGCTCGCCGGTTCGGCCTTCTTCCTGTTCGGCGCCGGCCCGATCCTGTGGACGATCGCTCAGACGACGCTGCGGCAGGCGGTGACGCCGGCGGCGCTGCTCGGGCGCGTCTCGGCGCTGGTGATGACGGCGACGATGGGCGCCCGCCCGCTCGGCGCCGCGCTGGGCGGCCTCGTCGGCGCGGCACACGGCCCCGTCGCCTGCGTCGCGCTGGCGGCGGCCGGGTTCCTCGTTCAGGCCGCGATCATCCTCGCCTCGCCGGTGCCCCGCCTCGCCGCGCTGCCGGCGGCCCCGGCCGGAGCGGCCGCGGCGTAACGGATGAGGCGGAGGTGCTGCCGATCAGACCGTTCAGACCAACGGGCAGCCGAGCTTGCCCGGCCCCGCCCGGTCAAGGGCCGAGTGCGGAGCGCGGCCGCGTCTGATTTGCGCACGCAGGGCCGATGTGATGGTGGCAACCTAGCCAAACACGCTCGTTCGGTGCACGATGAGGGCGGTTAAGTTTTTCCAATGGACGTTCGGTCCAGCGCTCAATGCATCTGCACTTCGATCCGGTTGGCGGCGTTGCCGGTGATATGTTCGTCGCGGCAATGCTCGACGCCTTCCCGCACCTGCGGGACGGCCTGCTTGCGACGCTCGACCGGATCGGGCTGCCGCCCGGCGTGACCTGCGCCGTCGTGCCGCACCGCGACCATGCGCTCGGCGGCGTGCGCTTCGACGTGTCGATGGCGGCGGCGGCCGATGCCGGCGGACACCGCCACCAGCGCCGGCACCACCATCATCATCACGACCACGTGCGGTACGCCGCGATCCGCGACCGGCTCGGCGTGGCGCCGCTCGCCGCCCCGGTCCGCGACCGCGCGCTCGCGATCTTCGCCCTGCTCGCCGACGCCGAGGCGCGCGTGCACGGCGTCGCGCCGGACGACGTGACGTTCCACGAGGTCGGCGCCTGGGATTCGATCGCCGACATCGTCGCCGCTTCGTACATGATCGACGGCGCCGGCGTCCGGACCTGCTCGATCGCGCCGCTGCCGCTCGGCTCGGGCCGGATCGAGACCGCGCACGGCACGCTGCCGGTGCCGGCGCCGGCGACGGTCCTGCTGCTGGAGGGGATGCGCACCGTCGATGACGGGCTGCCGGGCGAGCGCGTCACGCCCACCGGCGCCGCGATCGTGCGCCACCTCGGCTGCGCCGCCGGCCCGGGTTCGCGGCCCCGGCGCCTCGCCGGCACCGGGATCGGTTTCGGCCGCCGGCGTTTACCGGGCACCAGCAACGTGCTCCGCGTGCTCGTCCTCGCGGACGAGCCGGCCGTGGCGGAAGGCGGCGGTTGCGACGAGGTGGCGGCGATCGAGTTC